>QHPA01000171.1 GCA_003218935.1 Verrucomicrobiota bacterium | reverse complement strand
GCGCAAAAACATAACGGCAATTGAGTATGCACATCGGCGCGCGCTTGGGAACGGGGTAGGTCTTCACTACAGGCGATTTTGCGCTTTTCGCTGACCCGGCTGCTCAGCCCACCAACCACTTGCGTCGCAAAAAAAGTTCCACCGCAGGTCGAATCCGCCAAGTCGGGTTAGCCCAAATGGACTGAACCGCAACCTTATTCAAGCAGCAGCCCGCGTCGGTTTGGCGCGCCAAAGAATCATTGGCCGCTGTCGAAAAGCTCGGAAACCTCCAGGGTGAAGCCGTCCAGCAGACGCGACCGCGCCTGTTCGCCGGGCCGCCAGCGGCCGGCGAGCCGATACTCGCCCGCTTCGAGAAACAAGACTTCCACGGTTTTCGCTTCCGGATCGATAAGCCAGTATTCTTTCACGCCGTGTTGCTCGTAGAGATCGCGCTTTTCGATGCGATTGCGGTGGCGCGATCCGGGCGAGATGACTTCGGCGACCAGATCGGCGGCGCCACGCACGCGCTCCTGGATGATGTGTAGCCGCTCATTGGAAATGAACAAGACGTCGGGTTGCGTCACGCGGCGGGAGGTGAGAATCATGTCGATGGGTGCGAACACGACCTTGCCCGCCCGCTCTTGAGTGACTCGCCCTTTCAACTTCTCGTAAAACCGGGCGACAATTTCCTGGTGATAAAACGAAGGCGAAGGCGACGTAATCAGTTCCCCGTCCCAAAGCTCCATCGGTTGGTTCGACTCCGGGACTTCCGCCGCAAGTTCCTCGAACGTCCAGCGCCAATCTGTCAATCGCTTGAGCTTCGGGCGGGAGCGGGGTTTGGACCGGGCGGCAATCACGGGTGAAATGTTGTCCGCGCGGCGCGACCGCGCAAGGGGAATTTGGATCAATCGAACCTGTCATCGTCTTTCGCGACGCGAATAGGCGGCTACTTTCCTTTCGGATCAAGATTCTTCTTCAAGTCTTGATCGGTCACGGCGCACTCGACGCCATTGCGCGGCACTTCGGCATGAGCCGTCCACAAGAGCGCGTTCAGAACAATTTTGCGGAAGCTCTCGTTGCCCCAGTTATTGTGGAAATGCGCGCCGGTGAAGCCGAAACCGCGCCCGCCGTCCGGCCGCTCAACCGCCCACGCGAGCACCTCTTCGCGTCCGCTTGCGGCAACGACGTGTGGATACGGTCCGCGCGGCGAAGACGATTTTCCCTGCCGGGTCTCGTCGTCCGGCTTGCCGACCAGGATCGACGTGACGCCTTTCATTTCCTGGCGAAAGCGGATGTTGTAATACCATTCGTCGCGGATCCTGAACGGTTTCACGCCGCGCGTGATCGGGTGATCCGGCAGGCTCTTGAAATCCGCTTCCCAATGCGGATTCGTGGAAAACCCGGTTTCGTAGTAACCGCCAATCCAGTCAAGAAACTCCGGTCCGCCTTTGTCCTTGGGGACCTCGACCGCGTAATGCGCGCAGGCCAGGCCGACGCCTTTGTTCATCAGGTCGCCGATGATTTTCAGATGGTCGTCCTGAATGATGGGATGGCCCCCACCGCCGTCCATGAAGAACAGGATGGTGTCCACGCCGTCGAATGCGTGCGGATCTTTCGGCCAGCCGTTCAAATAAAACGCAGACTTCACACCGGGCACACCGGCAAGACATCGGTGCAGCAACTGCACGCCGGCGTTGAACTCATGTTCGCCGGGACCGTGGCTCGGATGACCGGCGACGAGAACGATTCTCTTGTCCGCGGCGCGCGCATCGACGCTCCAGCACAGCGCCGCGGCCAGCAAGGTAAGCAGGGTTGTTTTCATGCAACAAACGATTCCGACGGGATTACTCCGACTTGCGTTTGTAAACCGCGAAGACGTGGTCCGAGCCTTCGGCGGACTTGAATTCTGTCGGACGCGAAGCTCCATTGATCGCGTAGCACGCCTTGAAAGTGTCGCCGGAAATCTCATAGATGGCCGGCAGTTCCGCGCCGTCATCGCCGGTCACGTCCATCTTTTTCGGCGAGTCCGATTCAATGATTTTAAAGGTCCCCTGGTTGGGATGGTTCGACTCAACCGAATAGTGATTGCCGTTGATTTTAACCTTGATGTTGGCGAGGTCTTCCTGCGATGCCTTGTCCCCGTTCGCGACAATCTCAATCGGCACCCATTCGCCCTGGAGCAGGTCCAGGTCAGACTTCACTGAGGCGCTGCCGGAGAGCGTTTTGATCCGGATATTCTTGAACTGGACCGTCATCGGATCCCCCGCGTGCAATTGCAGCGCGAGGATACCTTCTTTGGCCGCCTTGCCGCCCGTGCGTTCGTCCATGACATCCACCGTTTGCACGCCGTTGATGAAATGTTGGAGGTGATTACCGTTGGCGATGACGACGTAATCGTTCCAATCGTGGTCCTTGATCTTCGCCTGGATGTCCTCGGATTTGCCGAGCGAACCGACAACTTCCACCTTCGTCTTGCCATCCACAGTTTTGACCACGGTCTTCTGTCCGCGCTGCGCCAGAATGCCATCCATGCGTTCCTCGTAAAGTATGCCGGAGTAAGTTTTCCCGGCTTCCATGTCGGCCTGGTAACCCCCGACGACGAAATTACTGAAGTCTTTACTGCGATATTGAATGCCCGAGTTCGCAAAACCCTTGTCGTTGTTCGGCACGATTTTGTAGGAAAGGCGCAGTTCAAAATCGGAGACCGTGCCGCCCTTCCAGATCAGAAAGTTGTTCCCCTCCGCCGGATGCTCTTTGGTCGTGCGCCCCGTGATCGCGCCGTCTTCGACCGACCAATGCTGCGGCCGCCCCGCCCAGCCGGCCAGGTCTTTGCCGCTGAAGAGAGACTTGAAACCGGCTTCGCTTTCTTCGGCAACAGCGGATAAAGCAATGGTTGCGGCGAGGAGCGAAAGCGTGAAGGCGACAGAAGGGAGGGAGGAGATGAGGATGCGTTTCATAAAGTTATGGGATCTAACGACGAATGCCGATGCCCGAATGAAATCCGAATTTCCGGATGCCGAAAAGCTCAAATTCAAACCGCTCTTTCGGATTTCGGGCTTCGTCATTTGTCATGAGAAATCTCCGGCTCTGCCGGAAGACTCGCGAAGTTCGACAATTTCGGGAAGGGTCCGAGTCGCTGTGTTGAAGGGCAAGCCGATTCCCCTCACCCTGACCCTCTCCCACAGGGAGAGGGAACAGCCGGCGGCAGGTTCGGTTGTTCGCGAGGTGCGTCCGGCAGACACCACGCTGGGTTGTGCTGATAGCCAGCGGAGGCTTCTCCCTCTCCCTGAGGGAGAGGGCCGGGGTGAGGGGGAAGGTGACGCTCGCAGTGTGAACCGAGTTGGCACAGAAGTCTGCGGATCGCCCGAAGGGCCGTATGGCTTTGAGCCATTCATTCTTTCATCCCTCCAGCTTGCTGGAGGTCGTTGACTCTTTCGGCATTCGTGATTCGGAATTCGTAATTGTATGGACACAGCGCGCGGATTTACTTCAAAGCGCGCTTGAGGAACTTCAACCCTTTCACCGCGATCTCGTCGCGGGTCGGCTCGATGCGACGCCAGATCGCGGCCGCGCGGGCGATGACCTTTACGTCGGTAGTGAACGATTCGATCACGACGTCGCCCTTGTACTTGATCGCCTTGAGAGCCGAAGCGACCGACTTCCAGTCGATGTGATCGTTGCCGGGCGTGCCGCGGTCGCTGCCGCAGGCGTGGAAATGGCCGAGCAGTTTGCCCGCCTTGCGGATGGCCGGCCCCTGGAATTTTTCCTCGATGTTCATGTGGAACGTGTCGAGGTGCAACTTGAGCGCCTTGGAACCGACGTCCTTGATGAGCTTGAGGCCCTTGTCACAGGTGTTGAGAAAGTCGGTCTCGAAACGGTTGAGCGGCTCGATGCAGATTTGGCGTCCGCGGTCCTCAGCATAGTTGGCCAGTTGTTTGAGATTCGTTACCACCAGCGCCCACTCCTCTTTTTGCTTCGCCGGCTCCACGGCGTCGGCCTTGCCCACGACGCTGTAAACGGGGCCGATGAGCGACGGGCAATCGAGCACGACGATCTGGTCAAGCAACGTCTTACAATAATCCATCGTCGTTTTCTGTTCCTCCGGCGTGCCGCGCAAGTCCCGGCCCGGTCCCATGCAGGCGCAGGCCGACCCGCACACGAGCCCGTGCGCGTCCAGCTCGCGCTTCACGTAAGCCGGATCGATGTGCGACGGGTCTTCGATGGGAATTTCGACCGTCTCGAAGCCCCATTTTTTGAACGTCTTGAAGAGCTTCGTGCTCTCGTTGGTGAAGGGAGAGGTGAACAAAAACGTATTGATGCCGAATCTCATAATGGATTTTCCAACAGGCTAGACGAATGAAGGAAACTGTCAAAAGGTTTTAAGCTCGGCCGTGGCGTGCCGCTATAATAGCTCAAAACCCAAGGCTGTTCCCGAAGAGAGGAATTCCTCGGCGTTGTCCGCTAACCAGCTTTCGCGAACACTTTAAAGCCGGGCTGGAACATCATCCAGCGAACACGGCCCCTGCCATGGAGGATCACCGATCCCGCCCAGGCTTATTCTTCTGTCAGCGTCGCAGTCGCTTTTTGGAATCGGATCAAGTCGCGGTCAACGGGCTTCTTGCCCGGCGTGTCCCACGTATCGCGCTTCGAGGTCTCCGGCTCGAGCCATTTCCATAACTCAACATGGCCATCTGCGAAAGAGAGTGTTCCGGCGTTGCCATGAAGACTGGAGGGAGGATTTTGCCATTTACTCTGGAAGGCATTTACCGCGAAATATCCGTCTTCGATAGTGTTCGAATTCTCGTGAACGAAGACCATTGCTTTGGAAGGTGAAGGGCGATTGATGTCGATGTACTTCTTCCGCGGCGGATTTTCTTTAGCTTTGGGATCCTGGACCCAACTCGCGTCGTAAGCGCCGT
>QHPA01000170.1 GCA_003218935.1 Verrucomicrobiota bacterium | reverse complement strand
GGTCTTCAACTCCTGATTGACCTCGGCCAGTTCGGCAGTGCGTTCTTTGAGCCGATGAGCAAGCTCTTCCTTTGCTTTGCCCAGCTCATGCTCGACGTGTTTGCGTTCCGCGGTCTCGTTCCGTAATTCCTCGCTGGCTCGGCTGAGTTGCGCCGTCAACTCCTTGATCCGCGCTTCCAGCTCGTGTTGGACCTTTTGCAACGATTCCGCAACGAGCTTTCGCTCGCTGATCTCCGCCTGCAACGATTTATCCGCTTTGGCCGACTCGTCGGTGTGCAGCCTGGTCCTCACTTCCAGGTCATGTTGCGCCTTGTGGAGCGCTTCGGCGGTGCGTTTGTGCTCGGCTGACTCGGCGCGCAACGCTCGCTCCGCTCCAGCCAGTTCATCGGCCTGCTGTCTGGTCCGCGCCTCCAATTCGAACTGCGTCTTCTGAAAGACTTCAGCGGTCCGCTTCCGTTCCGTGGTCTCCGCTTGCAACGTTCTGTCGGCCCTGGCCAGCAACTCGGCGTGATGCTTCGCGTCCAATTCGATCTGCGCGTGCGCCTTTTCCAACGCCTCCTCCACCTGCTTTTTCGCCGCCTGTTCTGCTTTCAAATCTTTGGCAATCCCGGTCAACCCATCCTTCTGCTGCTGGATTTGTTTCTCGAGTTCTTTGCGAAGTTTTCGCAAAGCTTCTTCCTCTTCCTTGCGGCGATGAACCTCAGCCTGCATCGCTTCTTTCGTCTTGTCCAATTCGGAGGTGAACTCCTGGACGCGCGCCGCCAGTTCATCGCGGGTCTTGACGAGCTGACCCTCGGCCTTTTGCCGACTGGCAACTTCGACCTTGAGTTCATCAGCAACCTTGCCCCGGTCGGCCGATTGCTGACGCAACCGGGCTTCCAGATCAGCGCGCGCCTGCTGGAGCGTTTGTTCGACTTTCTTGCGCTCGGCAGACTCCGTCTGCAGCAACTTGCCGGTCTTGTTCAGCTCACCTGTCAGATCGCGAACCTGCGCTTCAAATTTTTTCCGCGTTTCGGCCAACTCCGCTTCCAGGGTTTTCCGGCCGGTCAAATCGGCCACCATCCAGAGCGAACCTTTGAATTCGCCGTCCTCGGCGCGCACGGGCGCGGCCGAAAGAGAGGTCAGACATTCAGACCCGTCCTTGCGCCGGAAGCGGAATTCGTTTTTGACTTCCTTCCCTTCCCGTATCGATCACTGCGCGGTTCGCCAACTCCTCGACCTGGTAACCGAGGATCGCGGCCATCTGCGGATTCACATAGTCGGTGCGGAACTGGGCGTTGAGCAACCAGGCGCCTTCGTTGGCCGCCTTGACAACCCGCTGGAAACTTTCCCGGCTGCCGCGCAAACCCTCCTCCAGTCCCTTGCGCTCAAAAAACTCCTTCATCTGCTTTTCGGCAACGGTCAACCGCACCTTCAGTGCGCTGAGGTCATACGGCTTGGGGAGAAAATCGTTGGCGCCGACCGTCAGCACCTCGCCCATGTCACTCGGCCGGCCGGGGGAGGTGGCGACCATGATGAAAACTTTGGAGCCATTGGGTTGCGCCCGCACCCATTTGCAGAATTGCAGGCCGTCCATGCCCGGCTGGCAAACATCCGCGAAGAGCAGCGGATAGAATTCCTTCTGATAAGCCAGAATGGCCTGCTCGGCGTTGTCGTAGGAGACAACCTCGTGACCGCGCTCGGCCAGCACTTTGGCCAACAGGCACTGACTCTTCATGTCGCCTTCTACAATCAACGTCTTCATCTTGTCTTTTCCGCCCATCAAGGCATCATTCACCGCGCGAAACTCATGTCCCATTTTCTCCAGCAACCGCTCCGCTTCGAGCCGCCGTTTTCAGCCAGCGCGCGGCGTTTAAATTCACTTGCGCGCTGCGTCGCGACGGAAAAGTGAATTCCCCTCAACTATCGAACCCGACGGCCGCGACCCCCGGAGCATAGCTCACTCGTTCCAACTGGCGCAAGGCCGCCTTTTCATCCGCTTGGTCCTTCCCGTCTCCGAAAGAGCGATCAAGTGCCAACACTGACTGGCGCACAAATCTGAGACACGGCGTCCAGGAAGTGTTCATCCAATCAAAGCGCGAACGGATGACTCCACTGAAACGAAGTCCCGCCCCGCTGCATTTTGCGTTTCTGACAAATCGAAGGTGCATAAGCATCTTTGATTCCAGCGGATTACGCCGCCAAACGTCGCAGAACACCGTGCCAATTTCCGGGGTTAACCCTTTGCCTCCGGCCTCCGGCCTCCGGAATCAAGGTATTGGTCCAACTGCGGCTTGACCACTTGCTCGTAACACTCGGGACAAATGCCGTGGCTGAACTTGGCTTCGGTGTGATCCGCGACATATTTGTCAAGTTGTTGCCAGTAGTTGCGGTCGTCGCGAATTTTTTTGCAGTAGAGACAGATGGGCAGCAGCCCTTGCAGCATCTTCACACTCGCCAACGCATCCTCCAGTTCCTTCACGCGGTTGGCCAGCGTGCTCTGCAACTGGACCACGCGTTCGCCCACCTGCACACGGGCGCGCAGTTCGTCAAAATCGAACGGTTTGGTCACGTAATCGTTGGCCCCGGCTTGCAGGCCGGAGACGATGTCTTGACGAGCGTCGCGCGAAGTCAGAAGGATCAGGTAGGGCGGCTGGTCGGTTTTGATCTGGCGCGCCCGCTGGCAAATTTCCGGCCCGGTGAAGCGAGGCATGTTCCAGTCCAGAATGGCCAGCGGGATGGTCGGGTCCTTTTGCAGCGCCTCCCAGGCCTGCTCGCCGTCTTCGGCCGGAATCACCTCGTGGCCGGCCTTGAGCAGTCCCGCTTCCAGCAATCGCCGGGAAACCCGGTCGTCATCGGCTATTAAAATTCTCACGACTGATTTACCGTCAGGCAGGGCAGTGTGACTTCGACGGTCGTGCCAATGCCGAGTTCGCTTTGGATGCTCAACTCGCCCCCGTGCAATTCCGTCAGCCGTTTGGCGATCGTCAGCCCCAAACCGGACCCCTGTTGTTCGTAAATCTTCCGTTCAAACTGCATGTAAGCGCCGACTTCGGCAATGTGTTCGGACTTCATGCCACGCCCCTGATCGGCGATGCGCAAGACGAAAGTACCGTTGCCGGTCACACTCTGCACCTGCACCGGGCTGCCCAGGGTGGAGAACTTGAAGGCATTTTCCAGCAGCTCATCGACAATTTTGGTGAAGTAATCCTCGGTAATGGCCGCCGAAGCTTCGCACAATTCCAGGACAAGATCCTCCGCTCGTCCCGCCCGGCCGGCGCGCACCTGAGCCACGCGCTCAATCGGCTTCCGCAGGTCCAGCGTCTGCCCCTCGCGCAACGCCTGTAACTGGTCGGCCTGCAACAACTCAATCTGCGCGAAAATCAGAAAGTTCTCGATCAACCGATGCAGTCGCTTGGCCGAATCGCGGATCGCCTCGGACATCGAGACGATTTCGTCCGGCTGCAAATGAGAGTGGTCCGTGATGAGGATGTCCGTGAAACCCAGAATGCCGTTGAGGGGCGTCAGCAACTCGTGCGGCAGCGCCAGGCTGATGTTGGCCCGCAGGTCAGCCAGTTTCCGTTCCGCCAATTCCCGAACGGTTTGATTCTTCTTGAGCCGCGCGTTCACGGCCGCGAGCAACTGCGGCACGGTAAACGGCTTCGAAAGATAATCGTCCGCGCCCAGTTCCATTCCTTGCCGCATGCCGGCCGTATCCGCCTGGCCCGTCATCAGGATGACGGGTATGGGAGCGGTGACGGTGTCCTGGCGCAACGCGGCCAGCGTCCGATATCCGTCCATTTTTTCCATCCGCACGTCGCACAAGATGAGATCAGGCAACTGGGCGCAGGCGTTTTGGACGCCGATGGCGCCATTGTCGGCCTCGATCACCTCAAAACCGGCGTGCTCCAAAGCCATCTGGATCACTTCTCGCAGCGAGGCGTCATCATCAATGACCAGAATCTTCGCCATAACAAGACCGCACAATTTTAGCTTCGCAAGTCCAACGGCCAACAACTTCGCTTCGCCTCTCGGTCGTGGAACGAAGGAGTGACGCCCTTTGCCCCCCGGCGACCGGGGCGCGGAACTTCAGACTTTTCCCGTCATCATCAGCCATAAAGCGTCTCATTTTCCAGCAGACGTTATGACACGCGCAGCGGGTTGACCAACAATAAATTTTTCGGGCAGTGAAAGCTTTTCTGCGGACAAGTTCCTGCCCGCCAACGGTCAGCCGCGAGGGCTGCTGTTACCGGGCGTTATCGAGGCAGCAGCGCACCGTTCGCGCAAGCGCAAGTGGTTGGAACGGTTTTTGGAGAAAGTTCAATCCTTCCTGCAAACCGCATTCCCCGTCGCCCAGTTCCAAACTGTATCCGCTCGTGAAGACAACTCGCAGTAGCGGCTTTTCCTTTTGCATCGCTCTGGCCAGATCGTTGCCGCCCGCCCCGTCCGGCAGGACCATGTCGGTCACCAGCAAATCAATTTTCGCCGCGTTCTTCTCCCACACCTTGAGCGCTTCGTTCCCCGTCGCCGCCTCCAGTACATGATAACCGTAATGCTGCAGCACCCCTCGCATCAGGCCGCGCAAGGCTGTCTCGTCCTCCACCACCAGAATAGACTCGTTGCCACCGCGCACGAACGACTTTTCCGCCAACTCCGGCCCGGCCTGCGCATCAGCTTTGCCCGCGGGCAGGAAGACAGTGAACGTGGATCCCATCCCCAGCCGGCTTTCCACTTCGACCCAGCCGTTGTGCAGCTTCACCGTCCCATACACGGTCGCCAGACCGAGCCCGGTTCCTTTGCCTGCCTCTTTGGTGGTGAAGAAAGGTTCAAAAATGTGATTCAGCGTCGCCTCATCCATGCCTGTGCCAGTGTCGCTGACACCCAGGCACACGAAATGCCCGGCCCGAGCCTCCGGGTGACCCTCCGCGTATCCGTCGTCGATTTCTGTCGCAAACGTGCTGATAATCAGTCGCCCGCCTCCCAGCATCGCGTCGCGCGCGTTGACCGCCAGGTTCGTGATGAGTTGCTCCATCATGCCCAGGTCAGCCAACACCGGCGGCAGGTTCGCCGCATAATTGCACTGCAGCGTAATCTGCTCTCCCAGGAGGCGGTTCAGCACATTTGTGACGGCGCCAACAACTTCGTTCAAATCGAGGATTTTCGGCTGCATCACCTGCCGGCGGCTGAAGGTCAGCAGTTGCCGGGTCAGATTCGCCGCGCGCCCGGCCGCGCTGGAAATCTGCTTCAGTCCCTCCAGGGTGTGGGGCGACGTCGTCTCCTCCGCCAGGAGCAACTCGGCGTGCCCTTGTATGATCGTGAGGATGTTGTTGAAATCATGTGCCACCCCGGCCGCGAGCTGGCCCACCGACTCCATTTTTTGTGACTGCCGCAATTGCGCTTCCAAAGTGAGCCGCTCCGTGATGTCAAAGGCGTAGCACTGCACAACTTGACTCACCAGAATCGGAAAGAACGACCAGGAGAGCGTCCGCCCTTCCAGCGCGAATTCAAGACCGGTCGTGCTCTTGCCCGTGCTCAGGCAGACCTTGATAATCTCCTTCACGCCCGACGGCAAAATCTCGCGCGGATGATTCTTGCCCAAAGGACGCGCTGCCTGTTGGGCCGCGTCGTTGAAATAGGTCAGCGTACCGTCGGCGGATAATTCGAGAACCGGATTCGGGCTGTAGAGCGGGAAGGCAGCCAGCTTCTGAATTTCTGCTTCGGCCGTTTTGCGCTCGGTAATGTCGCGATAATTCACCACTATGGCCTGTACCCCGGGCTCGCCGAGCAGATTTTTGGCCGCGCCTTCGGTCCATCGCCACGAACCGTCCTGGTGCCGAATCCGGCATTCAATCCGCACCGTGTGGCCCGCCTTCTGCGCCAATCCGCCCACCAGACTCATCGTCCGCTCCGCGTCTTCCGGATGAATCAAATCGAAAAAGCGGCGACCCACGAATTCCTGGTTGCGGTAACCCATGACCCGCTCGGTCGATGGTCCCGCGTAGAGCACAACACCTGACGGACTCAGCAGCGCGATGGCGTCCGAGCTGTTTTCAATCAACGCCCGAAACCGCTCCTCGCTCCGGCGCAGCTCCTCCTCGGCCCGCTTGCGCTCGGTGACATCGCGCGAAACGACGAGCACCTTGTCCACGTTTTCCTTCTGGTCGCGGTTCACCTCGTTTTCCCATGCCGGTGCGCACCGTTTCTTCAAAAACGCGCTTGATGGTGGCCACGTCGTCCGGATGAATTTCCTTGAACGAACTCGTGCCGCGAAGGGACTGAGGGTTCCCGAGAATTTCTCCGTAAGAGGCGCTGTTGTACAGCCGTTTTCCCTGCAGATCGAGAATCGCGATCAGGTCCGTGACATTGTCCGTGATCAGCCGCAGGAGTTCTTCGCTCTCGCGCAGTTTCGCCTCCGCCTGTTTCTTTTCCAGCGCGATCTGGATCGCTGATCCAATCCGGCCGATGTGCTCCTTGAGCACGTAATCCACTGCGCCCGCCTTCATGCACTCGACGGCGGTCTCCTCACTGATCGTGCCCGTCACCATGATGAAGGGAACCTGGGGCGCGCGCTCCTGCGCCAGACGCAGAGCCTGCATGCCGTCGAAGTCGGGCAAACTGTAATCGGAGAGAATCACGTCGGGCGCGCTTTCATCCAATCCCTTCAAATAATCCGCCTTGGATGCGACATGCCGTGCGGTGAAATTGATTTTGCTCCGACGCAGTTCGCGTTGGAGCAATTCTGCGTCCTCGGCCAGGTCTTCCAGAATCAGGATGCGCAAATTGTCGGTCATTGATTTCAAAGTAGTGTCAAAACTTCAGGAACCAGCAACGCCTTGTTTTGTGCCGGCGCGCCTGATTTACACTTTATCAGGAAAACCGCTGGATGCACGACAATTTGGTAGTGGGTCGACCCACTACCGACAATTTGGCGAGGTTAAGACGCCCATAAAAAGCCGCAAAAGGCCTAAGACAAATGCGGCTTTTGTGCTTTTTGTGGCTCAGGATTCTGGTTTTCATTGTGGGTTAACTACCCGCTCCCTCTCCTCCCCAAAAGAGGAAGGAGAGGGCCGGGGAGAGGAGGCTGTTTTCATCAGTTTCCCCTCTCTCCAGCTCTCTCCCGCTGTTCCTCGCGGGGAGAGATTTTCCTGAAAAATGCCAACAGCCTCTTCATGGAATGGCGAGCCGCTCAGCGCCGGCCCGATCACGTTACTACCACCGATTTTCAGTCGCTCATGGCTCAAGACCACCGCGCTGCTGCACTCCGTCTGGTCTTGAACAAACGCCCTTCGCTCAAAAGGCTCTCATGAATTGGCGCTGCCGGTTCATGGAGCGGGCAAATTATCCCTTGCGCCGGCCGGACGCGTTGATTAGCTTTTGCGCCCCCCTCGTTTGTTGGGTTGGTAGCTCAGTGGTAGAGCAGCGGCCTTTTAAGCCGTTGGTCGTGGGTTCGAGTCCCACCCGACCCACCAGTTCTCACAAACGTTCGTTAGCCAGCATGTTTCGATTCAAAGGAACTTTTATCCTAATCGCACTAAGACTATCTGGTAAGACTAAATCCATTGATGTCAGGGATGTCGTGAAAGATCACCGACTCTGGTAAATTATAAATCTCTCGCGACGTTTTTTGAAGTCCTCCAGATCCTCGGCCCAAAGCTTCTTGATTTCAGCCAATGAGTTGCCGGCTTGGATGGCGGCGATGGTGGTCTCGTGCTGGAGCAAGCGTCCGACTTTTTCCAGCGCGAAATCATTCGGATAATGCCGCTGTAACGTCAGCGCCAGCGTGACGCCCACATCCACTGCGTTGAGGGCGTCGCGGTCAGTCACCAGGATGTAAACGCCGTGACAGGCCTTGCCTTTGAAGATACTTGCGGTCGGGGTGAATCGAATCGGGACGAATCGCACGCCCACCAGTTCGGCGCCGTTCAACTCCCTGGCAAATTTCACGTCGTCGATATAAGGCGCGCCGACGACTTCAAACGGCGTATCGGTTCCGCGGCCGACGGAGACTGCCGTTTCGAGCAGCCCGATGCCAGGATAAAGGATCGCCTGGGTCAGGTTGCGCATGTTGGGCGATGGATCCGTCCAGGGCAGTTGCGTTTGGTCAAACCACAGCTCGCGTGTCCAGCCTTCGGCCGGGATAACGGTGAGGTTGGCGTTGAAGCCACGTTCGGCGTTGAACATTTTTGCCAGTTCACCCAGCGTCATGCCGATGCGCAGAGGGATGGAATGAAACGCCGTGAAGCTGCTTTCACCACGATAAACAGGCCCTTCAATGCCAACGCCGTTAATCGGGTCCACGCGGTCGAGCACGAAGAATTTCAGTTTCGCTTCGCCTGCCGACTGGAGACAATTGCCCATTGTCGCAATGTAAGTGTAGAAACGGCAGCCGATGTCCTGCACGTCGAAAACGAGCGCGTCCAGGTCTTTCAGCTGCTCCGGATCGGGTTTCCGCCGCGTGCCGTAGAGGCTGTAAATCGGGAGCCCGGTCTTTTCATCTGCGCTGTCTCCCACCTTTTCGTCAAGCGCGCCGCGAATACCATGCTCGGGACTGAACAGGACTTTGAGCTGCACGTCCGGGGCGTTCTTCAGCAGGTCAATGGTC
>QHPA01000131.1 GCA_003218935.1 Verrucomicrobiota bacterium | reverse complement strand
AGCAAGCGCTCCTCGCAGAATATCCGCATCACCAGGCTACCAACCACAACTCCTCCGCAAACACCCGTTTTCAACGACCAGTGCGCTCCGACGCCGGCTAAGGTCGCCAGGCAAATAGCCGTGTAGATCGGATGTCGAATGTAGCGATAAGGTCCCCAAGTAACCAGGCCGCCCTCGGTCGGATTCGCGGCAACATGATAACTGCGGCGACCAAAGGTTACTCGCGCCCAAACCCCGAGCAACAAGGCGACGACTTGTATCGCGATGACCCATGCAGAAGGCGAGAAAATAGCATGCATGGCCAGAAGTCCAACTAGGCCACCAATCATTCCGATGTAACCAATCAGTGACAGCGTTTTGAGCACAGCACAACAGCGATGACTGCTAACGAGCCACGCTGGCCAAAAGACGCGACCCGCGCAGCGGAACTGAAGACGCCATCCGGCGTTTGCTCCAGCGATCTAGGCATCCAGCATCTGACTACCATATGGTGATTAAGAATTTGAACATCGGCGACGAGTGGCACCGGCTCATCATGAACTCACTGGCAATCCTTGTCACTCGGCAACCGCGTGGTCACAACTTCCCGTACCACCAGCTCTCGCGAATATGCGCCGAGATGACCGTAGCTGCCCTTGCTGCTGAGATCGCCACGAACCTCTGCGTACACCGTGCCGGTCTTCTCTCCGAGCGGGGCGCGAAGAGGGAGAACTTCGCCTGATACCCACCATCTCTCGGACGAATCGCATGGCGTGAAGCTGCTCACCTCGAAATCGCGTTTGTAGCGACCACGGAACACTCCCGAAGACGGACTCGCAGGCTCGTGACTAGACGTACAGCCGGCAAAGATGAGCGCCGCGCCGCACGCTAAAGACTGAGCCATGCGTAGAATCATATTCTTGCGAAGCCTATCGTCCGATATACCTTCGATCTTCCGCTCCAGAACGATGTAGTGTGCTGATCCCACAAGAGCGCGTGGTGAACAGTGTTATTAGCAGCGCGGTCAGCGTGGTTACTGTGTCCTCTCTCTTCGGTGTCTGAACCAACGCAAGCATCCTGCTCCGAATGAGCCGACGCTTGCAATAGCGAGACCGATAATCCAGTAGTCCTTCCAAAGGTGTCGCGACCGCTCGAATGCCCATGCAGTGTCCGACACGCCTTCTGGCCGCTGAGGAATGCTGTGGAGAAGGAGCGCGATCAAGATCACACAGACGCTACTCAGCAAGAGCAGTGGCAGTGGCGAGAGTTTCATTGGTGAAATGGTCATGCGCCCTCGAACGCCGAACGCCGAAACTGAGCCACGCAGGGCCGATGACGAAGGGCGACCCGCGACGGCACGGCAAACCCGGGACGCTTCCCGGCGTTGGCGCCAGTGATCTCGTTAGCCTTTAGGAGCATCATCGGCCAATGGTGTTGTAATCTGCCAACCCCCACTCGCAGCCTTGCGCTCCGCGACCTCGAAGCGGACTCCGCGCAACACGTGCGTGGCATCGCCAATCGTAAGGTAAAAATCCACAGCGTAAATTCCGGCATCCAACTTTGCGGCTCCCCCAATCGGGCCGTAACCTGGCGGATCGGGCTCCTCGTCCTCGAATCCGGTCTTGGCAAAGAGCTTTGGTGACTTGACCAGTCGTGTGCGCTGCACCACGACGGTCCCGTCGCGAAGAACCCTCATACTCAGCCGCAGTAAGATTCTTGGCCTCGATTTCGACCCACCAGTAGGTCCAAGTCTTCTGCCGGTTGTCTCCGCTCGTCCAAGCATGCGCATGGAAGCCGGAGCCCTGCCATTCTCCTGTTGGCGAGACGTGAATTTCAATCGGCGAACGTGGCATAAAGGCCAACGAGAAAACTGAGCGACGCGGGCGGCCCAGTGCGTCCGAATTCGCAACTGACGTGGCCCGCCGGCATTCGGTCCAGTGATTTTGTAGCCTGTGAATGTGGCGGACTGAACACAATCAATGACCCGTCTGTTAGCGTGCCGAGCTTTGGACGGTGGGTGCTCTCACGCGTGGTGAAGTCTGTGTGATTTCCCCTGTCTTTCGCGTATTGCGACCGGCGCTTGATTATAGTGTATGTATGCGGATCAATCCAGTAGTCCTCCACGTCGTGATACATCGCAACATCGCGCAGAAGCGTAAGACGATAGACCTGTCTAAGACGTAATCGCTCTATGGCCACTTTGGCGCTTTTCGTCTGTGGAATTCCATTGATCGAAAACTTCCCTTCATCTGCACCACGAAACCCGCAAAAATCCTCGCTCAGACACAACAAGCGAGGAGTAAAGGGCACGAGATCATACGACAAAGCCACACCGCCACCTACAACCTCCGAGTCGTCGGCATTCGTGATCACTGGATTGCTCCCATAATGTGAATTGATCGAGTTGAAGACTGACCATCTGGCGCCATCCCAATAATAGACCAGAGAATACGGTCCAATGCCATGCTGCCGCTCCGAATGAAGTTCCAACCTGAAAGCGCGGCTTCTGACAAACTGAACGCGAAAACGCACGCGTGACGTGTTCGTTTCACGGCCTTCAATTTCCACCTCGGCTATTGTTCCGACATCTTCATAACTTTGACATCTCGAATGTGTGTCGGTCATTCGCTTCATCAGTTCCGTGCTTTCCATGCGCGGGAGCGAAGTGCATCCGACAAACAGGAAACTCAGGAAGATAAGAGAGAGCGTTCTCACGGGCAACGACCAGCGTGAGTGGCGGGAGGCAGCCGCCGCTTACGCAGGAATTGTAACTGAGCTAAACGGCTGCCTCCCGTTGGCTCGACGCTCTGGTTCGGCGCACAACAATGTCTATCTGAGATCATTTGTGGCGATGACGTGATACACAACTCTGACCGGTGGCGCGGTGCGCTCGACGACCTGACGAACCCGCTGAACATCTGAGTCGGAAGGTAATGAGCCTCCAACTGCAAGTGAACCGCCAGCACCCGTGAACACACCCACAGTTAAGTGGCGGCGTGTCACCTGTGAACAGATACCAAACGCCCAGAAGCGCAATCAGACCGAGTCCGACGACGGAAACTGAGATGCGAGTCTTCATGTGAGCACCGAGTGCGAACCTTTCAACAACCGCCGGTTCGTTTATTGAAACCAGCCTTTCGAGCGAATCGGAAAGTCCCAACTTGTTCATAATCAACCAAACCTGCCGTCAGTATACGACGACCGGTTCGTTGATTCAATCCGGTCTTCTAGCCCGATCCATAAATCGCAACCGGTTCAACAGATCCCTCCCTGATTAACGACCGCCGGTTCGTTTAATCAAACAAAATCCCAATGAGCGCCGGCTGTGGAAGCAGGCCAACCTTTTTGCTGGCTCTATCTGCTGCTCTTTTTGATGCGAACAATTGGCGCGGGCATTATCACCTGGAAAGGGCTGCCAATTTATCGGCAAATTGTAACTCGCCGGAGCGTACTGTTCCATCCGCCCGCCCGCCGTGTCGGCGAGTTCTCCGCCACCGACCGATTCGCCTGGGTCATTCGCGATTCAAGTGTGCCCCGGCGCCGAATGAACACCGAACGGTCACGCCATACAACATTAGTCTGAGCTTGCTCCTTCCGATTTCTGACGAAATGATTACGGCGTGTTCCAGTTCGTTTTCGTTCGCCCTTGGCTGCGCGTCCTGATCATCAGTTTAATTGCCTTTGCGTTCCATTGGGCGGTTGCTGGACAGCCGTCGGCTGACGGTTCTGGCCGCGATTACCTCATCCACTCGTGGGAGACGGCCGACGGCCTGCCGGACAGTTCGGCCACGGCGATGGTGCAGGCGGCCGACGGTTACTTGTGGTTCGGTACGTTCGGCGGATTGGTCCGCTTCGACGGCGTGAAGTTCACCGTGTTCGATTCTTCCAACACTCCAGAGTTGCCCAGCCCTGGCATCGTGAATCTTCACGTCGATACGTCAGGTCGTCTTTGGGTCAGCACAGTTCGGGGACTGGTCATAAGCGAGCCGCACCGCTGGACGGCGTTTCATCGCGAGCCGAAGTGGACGGGAGATTATGCGCGGACATTCGCCGAGCAGGCGGGCGTTATCTGCATCACGAGTTTTAACGGGAAGGTTTTCCGAACTGCGAACGGCCGCCTTGAGGAATTGCCCGAGCCACCCGGAAAGAAAGGCGCCGGCTACTTCGGCTATGTAGATCGCCAGGGTGGCGTCTGGGTCGCACAAGACCATTTCTTCGGCTACTGGGATGGGCAACGGTGGGTAGCATCGGAAATCGCCGGCAGCGTCACCAACTCCTTCAAAGCTGCCAGCTCGGCGCGGGATGGCAGCTTGTTGGTACTTAGTGGGGCCGGTCTCCTGCGGATTGATCAGGGACGAGTCCTCTCCCGAATCGAGCCCCCTGGAAAGGAAGAGATTTACAATGTATGGCGGATGGATGAGGACCGCCGAGGCGCCGTGTGCATTAGCACCTCCCATCTAGGTCTCTTCGAGGTCTCGCCCACAGGTGCGGTCCGCCGTTACAATTGCACCAATGGCCTTCCGTATAATACCATCCGGTTCAGTTTCGAAGACCGCGAGGGCAATCTTTGGGTCGGCAGCAGTGGTGGGGGCCTTTCGCGTCTCAAGCCACGTACCTTCATGAACTATGGCGTCGAAAGCGGACTGCCGGAACCCGTGGTCAAGGCGGTCGTCGAGGAAGCTCCGGGAAGATTCCTTCTCGGAACCTATGGCAAAGGAATCGCACGTCTCGAAGATGGGCGCATTTCTCGTCTGTTTGATGCGGAGGGCAAGAAATTCGGCTCTTATGTGCAATGTATCCTGGTGGATCGAAAGGGAAGTACATGGCTGGGAACCTTCCAGAGCGGTCTGCAAGTGATCACCGGCTCGGAACGGCGGTTGATTCCTCGGTCAGACAGTGGCGGCCTCGACATCAATGCGTTGTTCCAGGACTCACAAGGCCGCATCTGGATCGGTGCCAATCAAACCGTGTCCTTGTTTACCGATGGGCAGTTCAAGCCTCAGACACCGGGCGATGGCATCTCTCTGGCAGACACGCGCTATTTCGCGGAGGACCCGCGTGCGGGCGCGCTCTGGGCGGCGACGAGCGAAGGGTTGTTTCGTTTCGCGTCGGGTTCCTGGAAGGAGATCAGGAACGCCGGCGGCAAGTCCGTGGCGGGAATCACCTGCCTGCGGGCCGAACCGGACGGAAGCTTGTGGATCGGCGGATCAGCTTTCGGCCTGCTGCGGTGGCGGGCCGGCTCCTGGTCTGGAGTCACGGAGGAACAAGGTTTGCCAGCCCGCAAAATCACCTGTTTGGTCGACGATGATCTCGGTTTCTTCTGGCTTGGCTCCAATCGCGGTGTGATCCGCGCGGCCCGAAAGGATTTGGAGCAGGTGGCGGACGGCGTGCTGGCCAAGCTGCCGTATCAGATGTTCAACTCGAGCGACGGCATGGCGAGCATCGAGTGCGCTAACGGCGATCAATCCACCGCTCTGAAAGACAGCCAGGGCCGTTTGTGGTTCGCGACGCTCAAAGGTGTGGCGACAGTTGATCCACGCCAGCTTCATCTCAATACGAATCCGCCGGCGGTCTTCATCGAACGCGTGACTTGTCGAGATCGTTTCGGCGTGTTCCGAGAACTTCCCTGGACGGGCCAGCCCACGGTGGTTGCGCCAGCCGGCACTCGCGAGCTTGGCGTCAATTACACGGCGCTCAGTTACACTGATCCGGAGAAAATACGGTTCGCCTATAAGTTGGAAGGGCGCGACGGGCAATGGGTGGACGCGACCGGACGCCGCAGCATCTTTTTTAACACGCCCGCCCCAGGCACGATCCGATTTCGGATCAAAGCGGCGAACAACGATGGCGTCTGGAACGAAACCGGTGCGACGCTCGCGCTGACGGTACAGCCGTTTGTCTGGCAGACGGTCTGGTTTCGCCTCCTGGCCCTGACCGGGCTGACGGGGGGCGTTGGTTTTGCGGCATGGCGCTTGACCCGCAGCAAATTTCACGACCGTATCGAGCGCCTCGAACAGCGTCGCGTACTCGAAGCAGAACGGGCGCGGCTCGCCAGCGTACTCGAAGCGACGAGCGACTTTGTCGGGTTTGGTGATTGCGAGGGGCGTGCCCTGTTCATCAACGCGGCGGGCCGCCGGATGATCGGGCTGGGCGCGCAGGAAGACATCGGTGAGCGGTACCTCCGCGACTTTCATCCCGCCTGGGCTACGGCGCGCCTCGTCCAAGAGGGGCTTCCGATTGCTATGAGTGCGGGCATCTGGAGTGGGGAGACTGCTCTGTTGCATCGTGATGGACGTGAGATTCCCGTATCCCAGGTCATCGTTGCCCACAAAGGGCCGGATGGCCACCTCGATTTCTTATCGACGATCGCTCGCGATATCACCGAACGCAAGCGAGTGGAGGAGGCACTACACCAAAGCCAGGAACGCTTGCGCCTGATCATCAGAGCGGAGCCCGAGTGCGTTAAAATCGTGTCTCGAGATGGCGTTCTGCTGGACATGAATCCTGCTGGATTGGCTATGTTGGAAGCAACCTCCCTTAAGGAAGTGCAGGCTTGTCCGCTCTTGCAATTCATCGCCCCGGAGTACCAGGCCGCGTTTCGTGCGTTGCATCAGCAGGTCATTCAGGGTCAGCCCGGCAAACTGGAGTTTGACGTTGTTGGCCTCAAGGGCACGCGCCGCCGTCTGGAAACGAATGCCGTGCCGCTGCGGGACGCGGCAGGAACCGTCACGGCGCTCCTGGGCGTCACGCGTGACATCACTCGGCAGCATCAGGCCGAAATCGAACGCAGAGAAGCAGTGCTGAGGGAGCAACGGACGCAGGAAGAATACACGCGCCAATTAATCTTATCGCAGGAAACCGAGCGCAGACGCATCGCTGCGGAGCTGCGGCTGCTGATTTGCGCCTGCAACTTGAAGCCATCAGCCACCTCGCTTCGCAAACGGTTAGTGAGATCCGCCAGATTTCGCGCGACCTGCATCCCCGCCAACTTGACCATCTGGGTCTGACGCGCGCCCTCGAAGCAATGATTGATAGCGCCGTGCAATCCAGTGGAATTGCGATTGAGCGAAAGCTCGACTCGGCTGACGACGTCTTCTCCTCAGACGCCGCCGCCCATCTTTACCGCGTCGTCCAGGAGAGTTTGAACAATATCCTGAAACATTCTGGGGCCACATGGGCGCGTATCGAACTGGAACGGGACCTGCGGGAAGTCCTGCTGCAGGTCAGGGACAACGGCTGCGGTTTCGATGCTGGCACAGCGAACAGCGCAGGCGGCATTGGCTTGCGAAATATGACCGAGCGCGTGCACATCCTCGGCGGCAAATTGAAAGTGGACTCGGAGCCGAATCGAGGCACGCGCATCGAGGTGACAATTCCCATCCTGCAAACCGAATAATGCAGTGGAATTCTGTCTCGCATTTGTATCCAGTTCGCTGCCACACTGTCCCTCGGCAATGTCCGAAAAGATCAAAGTATTAATCGTGGACGACCATCCGCTTTTTCGTCAGGGCTTACGCCAGGTAGTCGAGGCTGATTCGCGTTTCGACCTGGTGGCTGAGGCCGGCGATGGCGAAACCGCGTTGCGATCCATCCAGGATAAAAGTCCAGACGTGGCGGTGCTCGACGTGGACCTGCCGCGTCTGTCCGGCCTCGAAGTCGCACGCGCACTCCAGGGAAAAGGCCTGCCGACACGTGTGATCATTCTCACAATGTACAAAGAGGAAGAGATTTTTAATCGCGCGCTGGATTTCGGCGTGATGGGCTTTGTGCTCAAGGAAAACGCCGTAGAGGACATCCTCAACAGTGTCGTCGCGGTCGCGGCGGGCAAACATTACCTGAGCTCGACCATTTCAGGCTATCTCCTACGCCGACTCGGTCGTGCCGAGGAGCTCGCTATGAAGAAGCCTGGTCTGAACGATCTGACAAAAGCCGAACGGCGCATACTCAAACTCATCGCCGAGAAAAAGACCAGCCGGGAAATCGCTATGGAATTGTCCATTAGCCAGCGGACTGTTGACGCCCATCGTGCCCACATATCGGCCAAGCTGGATTTGCACGGTAACCACAGCCTCCTCCAATTTGCTCTGGAAAACCGCACGGCGGTTTAGGGCGGTTTTCCCTTCGAGTCGTCGATTTCGAGGTGAGGAGGCTCAAACTTTCGGATCTTGAGAAGAGCCTTCTCAGGTAGACGCGTTACCCGAATCACAGAAACACCCTTGATCCCGTGAGCGGGTTTGATCCTCGAATCAAAGTTGCCCTGAAATTGTCATCGTCGTCTATGACCAGAACTTTAGCCATGCGGCATGTAGTCCCTATTGTTTTCGGATCTGGGCGTTCACCAGTGCCTGCAAGTCAGATATTGGAATCGGTTTCGGCAGGTACCCATTGGCACCCAACTCTCTGGCCATCCTTTGACCGGCCTCATTGGGATTGGCCGTAATAAAGATGAACGGAATGGTTGCCGTAATCGGTTCCTTGCGCAGGTGGTCCAAAACGGCGAACCCGTCCATCTCCGGCAAGTTGACGTCCGACACGATCAAGTCGGGCCTCTGCTCGCGAGCCAGCCGTATTCCCTCCTGGCCGTTGGCAGCCTGAAGGACTTCCAACCCCTGTTTGCGAAAGACCGCATTCAGCAGCACTCGCTGCACAGCGTCGTCGTCTATGACGAGAATCCTGGCCATGTGAGAATTTCAGAGCCGTTAGAAGCTTCGATGACCATGAATCCTTTGCGCCGCAGAATCTCCGCGATGCTCGTTCTGAGAGGCGCTTCGTCTTCGATGAGCAAGATGTGGGCACTCACTGGCTTCAATTCGACGTGATTACTTCTCGCAACGTGGTCAACAGCGTTGCCCGCGTAAACGGCTTGGTGATGAAGCTGCGCACCTGCGATTTTTCGATTTGCGCCAGCTTATGCTCCGATGCCAGCCCGCTGACGCAGATGATTTTTACGTCGGGATCGAGATTCCGCAGCGTGCGAATCAGAACCGGGCCGTCCATCACCGGCATCATGGCATCGGTGATGACGGCGGCAATCTCATCCCGGTGTTGCTGGTAAAGGAGCAGAGCTTCTGCTCCGTTCCCCGCTCCCCATACACGATAACCGTAGGTTTTCAGCGTCTCCTTCGTCATCTCCAGGAGCGCCAGTTCGTCGTCCACCACGAGAATCTGTTCGCCCTTCCCTGCCGGAAGTTCCGAGGGCTGCGCCTGGGCCGGTTTCTGCTCGGCTTGGGCGGTCGCTGGCAGATAAACCTTAAAGCGAGTGCCCTTTCCCACTTCGCTCGATACCTCGACGAACCCGCCGTGTTTCTGCACGATATTGGTTACAGTCGAAAGTCCCAAGCCAGTGCCTTTGCCAGGGGCCTTGGTCGTGAAAGCCGTTTCAAAGATTTTGTCCAGCAATTCGGCCGGGATACCCGTTCCCGTATCCGACACCGTCAGCAGGACAAACGGACCGGATGGAGGACCTTCCCTGCCGCGCACGGATATGTTTTCCAAGATGACATTGTCTGCCTGGATCAAGAGTGTGCCTCCCTGGGGCATGGCATCGCGGGCGTTGACGCACAGGTTCAGCAGCACCTGATGAAGTTGGGTTGCATCGCCCAGGATTGGCTGGAGATCGTTGGGGACACGGCTCTCCACTTGGATCGAGCGCGGGAAGGTGTCCTGAACCAGCTTGGCCATGTCCTTGATCAGATGCCGAAGCTGAATCACCGCCGGCTCGCCGGAAGCACCAGTGGCGAAAGAGAGGATTTGTTTGACCATGTCGGCACCTCGGTTGGCGCTGGCACGGATCGTCTCCAGCATGTTCCTTCCCATCTCGCTGGACAGTTCGTCTTGCAACAACTCCGCCGCCATGAGGACCGGGGCCAGCACGTTATTCAAATCGTGGGCAATGCCTCCAGCCAAGGCTCCAATGCTTTCCATCCTCTGAGCGCGGAGGAATTTCTCTTCCAAACGCTTCTTCTCGGTGATGTCCAGGAGTGTGCCCAGAATCGCTGGCCTGCCCGCGTATTCGGTCAGCACGCCGTGGACTTCTACATGGATCAGGCGGCTGTCTTTGCGTCGCATCCGAAGTTCATAGGGCGCACGGAGCACCTGGCCCCGCAAGCGTTCCTCTAGATTTCTGGCCGCAATGGGGCGGTCTTCATCGACGATTAAGTCCAGAAATTGTCGGGAAATTATCTGCTCTGGCGTCTCGCCGAGGATTTCAGCCATCCTGGGATTCACATAGACCAGGGTCCCCTCCTGGATGATGTAGTTGCCGACAATGGCTTGCTCGACCAGCGCCCGAAACTTCGCTTCCGCCACGATCAGTTCCCGTTCGACCCTCTTCCGTTCCGTCACGTCGCGGGAGACTACCACCACATTCGTTACCTCGCCGTCCTTGTCCCGAATCACGCTCCCTTGCGACTCGATGTAACAGATCGTGCCATCCCGGAGCAGGAAGCGATACTCTGCCCGTTGCCCAATGCCCGTGGCCACTGTGTCGCGAAAGATGCGCTGAATTCGTTCCTTGTCTTCCGGGTGAATTTCAGCAAAGGCGTCTGTACCGACCAGAGCCGCTGGATCGCCCAAGACATGCCGGTAAGAGGAACTGGTGAACACCCGATGGCCCTCCACGTCCTGCACGGTAACCAGGTCATCAACGTTCTCCATGATCTTGCGAAATAGTTCCTCGCCCTGGCGCAGTTCTTCTTCGACCCGCCGCCGTTCGGCACGCTCCTGCGCTTCCCGCATTGCCCGCCGCACCGCCGCAGGCAACCGTGACCAACGATCTTTAAGCACGTAGTCAACTGCCCCTTCCTTCAACGAGTCAATTGCGGCCTCCTCGCCGATTGTCCCCGATACGAAAATGAACGGCACGCCCGGAGACTTCTGCTGGGCGATTTTGAGCGCGGACAATCCGTCGAACGAAGGAAGGGTGAAATCAGATAGAATCAAATCTATACCGGCCTCCTCCAGGGCAGCCTCAAATTGCATTCGGGTTTCCACCCGCCGGACTGCACACTCGATGCCTTCTGATTCCAGCAAGGATCGAAGCAGTACGGCATCGACGGGGCTGTCTTCCAAATGTATAATTCGCAGTGGCATTTCCCTGACTTTTGATTTCCAGTCCCGAATCCAATCGCTTAGGGCGGTGCAATCCTTTACAGGGTGTGTTCTGCGTAACGCAAGTATGTTTGGTGAAAGAATGATCGAATCTGGAATGTATAAGCACTAGTGCATAGTCATCGATAAGCATCACTGCCTAGCCGCCGATAAGCACTAGTGCATATGCGCATTGGCTGAACCGGAGCGTGCCTCGCGCCTCGATTATACGGCTCGCTCACGCCGTCAATGTAGTGCGCCCTGTTGCCCTTCGCCTCCACATACCGCGTTCGCTTCGCCGGGAAGGACGGCACTTAGGAAGGCACGCTCGCAATCTGCATAACTGGTTTCAGAATCATCGCCGGCGCACAAATAAAAGGTGGATCTTTCCTTAATGAATTTGTCCGGCGTGTTCACGATTTGCAGCAACCGATGAGAAACGAATCCCAATTGGCAATACTCGCACCGATTTCCGGCGCGTTCCCGCACCTGAGCTCGGAGCGCCGGGCTCATCCTCTACGGTTTGGTCCCAGTCATTCGCCGCGCTTGCCGCTGAAGGATGGCGACGAATTTGTTCGTCCGGACGTAGCCTTCGTACTCGGCCCGTTCCTCCTCGGTGAGTTGACCTTCGGTCGATTTGGCGGCCAGATCATCGATCCTTCTCTGAAGCTCAGGGGAACGAATGCAGCACAATGGGAAGCTGGAGATGGAGCGATTTCACGCGGAACCGAGAGCGAACCTTCTCCCGGTCAGGTTCCGTTCCAGCAGAATTCGGCTGGTGAGAGCCAAGACAAACTGTGTTGTAAACAAGGAAGAGACAGCGAAGAGCCAACTCCGTTTCATCCACCAGCAACTCAGCGCCGGAACGAGCAAACCGGTTGCGCAGGTCAAAACCCATGCGCCGACAAAGTGCAGCCGTTGCATGGAGAAGAAAAGACCGATTCCGGGAAGAAGGCAAAAGCTGCTGAGGAAGAAGAGCGGCAGAACAATGCTGAATATCTGCCAGTAAATGGTCTGAGACGTGTAATCACGCCTGACGAAGAGCGAAGCGTCTTACAACAACCACAGCCAGGCTGATACCAACACCACTGTTGCAGGCAGGAATTGTCCCCAGACACCCCGGATTCTTCCACGCAGAATTTGGCGCGCTTTCAACGGCGTGATCAGGAGCAGTTCCATTGCGCCTGTCTGGCGTTCCTCACGAAAGCTTCCGGAAGCGGTGAATGCGATCCCAAGAATGAGGAGAGATGCCAGGAGGTATTGCCCGTCCCACACATTGGACAGCGAAGGGGCTGTGACGAGCATGCATTCGAGCAGCACGATGCCAAGGCACCATCCCCACTTCAGCAGCCGTGCGCTCCAGGTGTATTGTTGGAGCCACCCGATGGGATTACGCGTGAGCAGGCCGCTCATTTTGCTGCGGAAGATGGACTTCCAGAATCGCGGCGCACAGAAAAACTTCTGGAGTTGAGCGTGCCGAAGTGAGGGTGGTTCAAGCCGCCAGGTGTGGCGGACGCGCCAGGACGCCAGCACTGCGATTGCGGCAAAGCCAAAGATGGATACGACGAAAAGCCAGCCCAACTGCCGGAGCCAGGCGAAGTGGAATGGTACCGGATAATTCAGCCAGACGAACCGCCACCCCTCTCCAGGTGTCATGCGGCCCAACCCATAATAGCTGTAGAGATCGCGTCCAAGCCCAGTGTTGAAGCTGATCAGGAGTTCGATTTGCGAAATGAGATTATCGGGCAAGAACCAGGCAAAATCAGTTGGGGGCGCGAATGGAAGTTTAAGAAATTTTGACAGCGTCGAGTAGAAGAGGTGGAGATGCACCAGCATGAACAGGTAAGCAAAACCAAGGCTAAGCACTAAGGCCAGGACCAGTGCCCGGCGCGAATCGGTCGCCAGCGTCGAAGCGAGCAGACCAGCCGCCAGCGCGAGCACGAGGGCGCTGCTATTGAGGAAAAGAGAGACCACGCAATCTTTCCAGCTCAGGCCACCCAGCAGGAACGGCAATGCCAGAGCGGGAAGCACCGCCAGAAACAATGTGATCGCACGAAGCGTGTGAATGAGGCTCTTTCCGAAGACGATCCCGATTGGCGTCAATGGAGTGAGAAAAAGCAGGCCAAGCGTGCCCTCCCGCTTTTCCCGGCTGATCGTATC
>QHPA01000130.1 GCA_003218935.1 Verrucomicrobiota bacterium | reverse complement strand
ACTGCTTCAACACACCGGCGGCTGGGACCGCGACAAGAGTTTCGATCCGATGTTTCGCTCGCGACAGATCGCAAAAGAGCTTGGCATCGCGAGTCCGCCCGGACCGCGCGAGGTCATCCACTACATGCTCGGCCAGCCGCTGGATTTCGATCCCGGCGCGCGTTACGCCTACTCGAACTTCGGCTACTGTGTTTTGGGGCGCGTCATCGAGAAGATCGCAGGCATGAGCTACGAGAAATTCGTTCAAGACAATGTGCTCGCGCCGATTGGAATCAAGCGGATGCGCATCGGCGCGTCGCTCGAAGGCAAACGGGCGGAGGGCGAAGTCCGGTACTACCTGCCGCGCGAGGAAACAGCGGATAGCGTCTTCGATAGTCCGGCGAACGCGTCCTTCGAGCGGAGAGGACACGCTGCTGGCGGGTCGGACGCGGCGGCGCGCCGCGTCCAGGAGGACTCACGTCAGTCTGAAACAGCCGCTGTCCTGAGTTCCGTCGTTTCCTCGGCCAAGGATTCAGTCGGCGAGCCGCCCACTGATGTACGCAAGCAGCGCGCGTTCCCCGGGAGAGTCCCGTGGCCCTATGGCGGCTTTTGTCTGGAGTCCATGGACGCGCATGGCGGCTGGATTGCATCTGCGGTTGATCTCGCTCGCTTTGCCGCTGTGCTCCACGATCCGGAGCGCTGCCCGTTGCTGAGACCGGAAACGATTCGAACCATGCACGCTCCGCCGCAGCCGCCGGTTTCGCGGAACCAAGACAGCTCGCTGAAAGATCATTACTACGGTTGCGGGTGGCTGGTTCGTCCGGTGGGCAAAGAAGGCAGGGCCAATTACTGGCACACCGGCAGTTTGCCGGGAACCTACACGTTGCTGGTGCGGCGCTGGGACGGCATCAGTTGGGCCGTGCTGTTCAACCAGCGTTCGGACGACGACAAACTGCCGGACAGTGAAATTGATCCCGCGCTCCACCGCGCGGCGAACGCGGTGGCTGAGTGGCCGAAGTTTGATCTGTTCCCGCAATATCGATAGGCACAAAGCGGCTTCTCTCCTTTAGGCTTGTCAAGCCGAGGTTGTCTCGCAAGGCTCTTGATTCGGTAAGCCTATGCAAAACGACGATATCGAGCCTGTCTATCGAGTGTGGGGCGCGGATAACATCGCGTATGGACCGGTCGGACTGCCGAGTCTGGTGTCCTGGATCAAGGAGGAAAGGGTCACTGCAGATGCGTGGGTGTTTCTCGAGGCAGAGCGCTCGTGGCAAAAGGCGGCAAAAATTCCCGAATTGAAGATGTTCTTTCAATCGCAAAGCGCAGGCGCTGCGGTTGGCGGACCGGAACCCCGACCCGCGTCGGCCGCGAGCCACGGCATCAAACCGGGCTCCCTGCGGCGAATGAAGGTCTTCGCCGACATGGACGACAAGCACCTGGAGTCTTTTCTGCAGTACATGGAGATTCTCAAATTCAAACAGTTCGGCGATGTCGTTCGAAAAGGGGAACACGGAGACGCAATGTTCCTGGTCCTGGAAGGAGAACTGCGCGCCCGCGTCATCATCGAGGGGAAAGAATCCATCCTGTCCACAATTCAGATCGGCGAGTTTTTCGGAGAGATTTCGTTGCTCGACCACGGGCCCCGCTCCGTCGATGTTGTCGCGAACGAGGACAGCGTCCTGCTCAAAATCTCAACCGCCGCCTTTGAGAAATTGATCGCCGAGGCGCCCGCGCTCGCCGCTCCCTTTCTTTACGCCGTAAGCCGGTCGATCGTGTCACGGGTGCGAACCTTGACCAGGCGCTACGAAGACTCGATCCATTTCGCGCGGGTGGCTGGCACGGTGCGGTGACGGCCGAATTGCAGACCGGGCACGAGGAGCCGTTCACGCAGTGCGCTCGCGCCGCGCCGGCAAACAGTTCGCTTGTCGGATAATGCCGGCCCGGGCGACGATTACGGGTGGCGCGAGGAACGGAGATCGTCGAATCAAGCGCGCCAGAGGCGGCAGCTTCAGGAATTCGTGCTGTAATAATTGCCCCATTGACTTTGATAAGAGAAGCAGTGAAACCGGAAAAGAAAGCGAGACCCACTATGATTCACAAACGTTTTGTCATTCAGGCTGCGCTCCTCAGCGCGCTCCAGGGAATGTCCTTGATCGTCGCAGCCGGTGATGCGCCGCGTTTGCCCATCGTCAGGAATGCCGAGCTGCAGCCGCTCGTCGCGCAGGTCCGACGAGTGATCGAAGCAACGGATTATCTGGGCACACCATTGACAAGTATTGCCTGTTCGGCGTGAATATCAATCCGGAATCGCGCGTGAAAGTCGCGCCGGGACCGGCGAAGCCGGAACTGGTCGAAAAAGGCTGGCGACAATTCCTCGTGAAAGTCCACAACGAAGCCGGCGTGACCGCCGAACTGCGCGCGATCAGCCCGAACGCGCTCTCGCTGTATGAAGGCGGCTGGGGCTCGACGCCGTCGGACAAGGTGTATCGCAAGCGCGGCGATGCGTCGCAACCGAATCCGTCCGAGTTGTGGCTCGATTTGCAGATGTTCAGCAAGCAGCCGTTGCGCGAGCAGTTGAGCGGCTTGAGCCTCGAATACCGGATCATCCAGCTCTATAGCCGCGACGCGGGCAAGCGCGAAGGAAAGATTTCGTTCAACGTCGGGCAAGGGACGCAGGACATCGGTTATCGCAACGATGTGGATGTGCTGTTCGATTGTCTGCCGGCCGGCGAAGTGATTTTTCACGTGCTCGACGAAAACGGGCAGCCGACCACCGCAATGTTCATCATCCGGGACAACCAGGGCCGCATTTATCCGTCACAAGCCAAGCGGCTCGCGCCGGACTTTGCGTTTCATCCGCAGGTGTATCGCGCCGACGGCGAGACGGAAAAACTGCCGCCCGGCGAATACAGCATCGAATACACGCGGGGCCCGGAATACGTCGCGAAAACGGAAACGGTGAACTTGATCGGCAAAAAGCAGACCATCGCCTTCAAACTCGAGCGTTGGATTGACCCGTCCAAATCCGGTTGGTGGTCGGGCGACCATCACATTCACGCCGCCGGTTGCGCCCACTACACGAAACCGAGCGAAGGCGTCCACGCTCCGGACATGTTTCGGCACTGCCGCGGCGAAGACCTGAAGGTGGGCTGCAATCTGACCTGGGGGCCGTGCTTCGATTACCAGAAACAATTTTTCACCGGCAAAGACGACAAAGTTTCGATCTGGCCTTACCTCCTGCACTACGACGTGGAGGTCTCCGGCTTCGGATCGCACAACTCCGGCCATCTCGTCCTGCTGCGGCTCAAGGAGGAGATTTATCCCGGCGGCGATTCCGACAAACATTGGCCGACGCTTTGCCTGAACACGCTCCGCTGGGCGAGGAAGCAGGGCGCCGTGGTCGGCCCGGCGCATTCCGGTTGGGGACTGGAAGCGAACACGGACGATTTGCCGAACTACATCGTGCCGCCCTTCAACGGCATCGGCGCCAACGAATACATCGTGGACGTGACGCATGAAGTGCCCGGCCCGGACGGCAAACCGGTGCGGGCGGTGGACTTCATGTCCACGGTGGACACGCCTTCCGTCTGGGAATTGAACATCTGGTATCACACGCTCAACGTCGGGTTCCGCACGCGAGCCAGCGGCGAAACGGATTTCCCGTGCATCTACGGCGAGCGCGTCGGGCTGGGCCGTTCCTACGTGAAGCTGGACGGCAAACTGAACTACGCCGATTGGTGCGAAGGCATCCGCAACGGGCGCAATTACGTCAGCGACGGCAAAAGTCACCTGCTTGAGTTCAAAGTCAACGACGCCGCCATGGGCGAGAACGGCAGTGAATTGAAACTCGCGCAGCCGGGCACGGTACATGTGACTGCGCGGGTCTCGGCGCGTTTGAACGAAAAACCTGATCCAGCAATCAGGAACCGGCCTTACAACCAGAAGCCCTACTGGGACATCGAGCGCGCGCGCATCAGCGACACGCGCGAAGTGCCGGTGGAAGTGATCGTCAACGGCTACCCTGTCGCGAAACAAACCATTGTCGCGGACGGAAAGCTTCAGGACGTCGCGTTCGACGTGAAAGTGGACCGCAGCAGTTGGGTCGCGCTGCGCATTCTGCCGTCGTCACACACGAACCCGATTTGGGTGTTGGTAGGCGACAAACCGGTGCGCGCCTCGAAGCGCAGCGCCGAATGGTGTTTGAAAGGCGTGGACCAGTGCTGGTCGCAGAAACAAAAGTTTATCCAGGCTGATGAAATGGACCAGGCGAAGCAGGACTACGAGCACGCGCGGGAGACCTATCAGAAGCTGCTGACCGAGTGCGAGGCAGACTGACCGACCGAAGATGCTTTGAGTTGTTGCCGTCGCCCAGGAAGTTGGCGAAAGCGGAGTGGAATGAAACGAGGCCGGGTCATTGTGCTGTGCGTTGCTGCGGCAATCGTTATCCTCGTCGTGGGGATCTATGCTTTGCGTCCGCGCGAGCCGAGTTACCAGGGGAAATCGCTGAGTGACTGGGTGGATTTGCTTTACTCGACCAACCACACGCAAGCGATGAATTCGATTGGCGCAATTGGCCCGAAGGCGATCCCGTTCCTTTTAGAAAAAGCGCGGCACGAAGACCCTGCCGTTCAAAGACTCTATCGAGCGATTTGGCCGAAGCTTCCTGCATTTTTGCGACAGCGCCTTCCGACGCCCAAACCGGTGGACCCGAACTTTCCTGGCAAAATCGGCAACGCGTTAATGGCAGTCGGACAGCAGGAACTACCCCGGTTGATCGCTGCTTTGGAGGATCGAGACCCTCACGTCCGGTGCGTTGCCGTCCTCGGGATTCAATACATGGGCGCGAAAGCCGACGCGGCAGTGCCAGAGCTTTGCAAATTGTTGAGCGATCCTGATGACTGGGTCCGTGGTTCGGCCCTGGTAGCCTTGGGCTTGATGGGGTCGAAAGCGAAGCCCGCTGTTTCCGCTTTCATCGCGACGTTGCGATTTGGGACCAACGGACACCTCGTCGGAATCCGAGGAACCGCCGCCTGGGCGTTGGGGGAGGTTGGTCCTGACGCTCAAATGGCTGTTCCCTGGCTGAGGCAGTCGTTGAGCGACACTAACGCCCCGATGCGGCTGAGCGCGGCCATAGCCCTTTGGCGTATCAGCCAGGACACGAACGTCGTCTCCGTGGTGATTGAGCAGTTCGATCGGAATCCACAAAACCGGGAAATTCTGAGAGCGCTGGGTGAAATGGGGCCGTTGGCTAAGTCTGCCGTCCCTACCCTCCTTAAGATACTCGGCCCTCCAGATCCTCCGTGGCCGCCATATGTTCAGCCGCTTGCCCGAGAAGCTTTGAAAAAGATTGACCCTGAAGCCGCAGCCAACGCCGGTGTGAAGTGAAGACGCAATCCTTTCGTCGGCACTGGCGCCTTGAGCCGGGGCTGTGCAAAAGCGCTCGAATCCGCTATCGTGGATTGCACGAATGAATGATCGCGCGCCAGAGGAAATCCGGGAATCGTCAGCCGGCTATCGCCCCCTGCCTGAATTGGCACCGCCGGACGTATTTGATCCCGTAATCGAGGCGTACAAGAAGGACATTGACCGGACGTTGTTGCGCGAGAACCTGAAGCTGACGGTGGACGAGCGGTTCCGAAAGTTCCAGAGTTTTATGAAGTTTGCTCACGGAATCCGGGGCGCGGAAATCAAGCGACCCAAACTTCGAGGAGTTGCTTCCACTGCTGCTGAAGCACCAGGTGAAGCTCATCCTGATTGGCGGCGGCGCGTCAATGGCGCACGGCTCGGCGCGGGCGACATACGATGTGGATGTCGAAAAATTAGAAGCTGATCGGATAACCGTGCCCAGGATGAGTTGAGCGCTTTCAACGAAAATGAGGATTCCGTCCCGCCCGGCGCCCGCGAGTTCGCCACGACGCGGTGGACGATCGTGTTGAAAGCCGGACGGAGTGATACCACACAGGCGCGCGATGCGCTGGCGAAACTCTGCCGGGTTTATTGGTATCCGCTCTACGCTTATGTGCGCCGGCAGGGACACGGCCCGCACGACGCGCAAGACCTGACCCAGGAATTTTTCGCGCGGTTGATCGGAAAAAATTATCTCGGCGACGTGGACCGCGAGAAGGGCCGGTTCCGTTCGTTCCTGCTGGCGTCGCTGAAACATTTTCTGGCGAATGAATGGGACAAGGCGAAGGCGGTCAAACGCGGCGGCGATCAAACATTTGTTTCGCTGAACAGCGAGTCCGCCGAGACGCGTTACAGCCTGGAACCTGCGGACACACTTTCCGCCGACAAAATCTTCGAGCGGCGCTGGGCGTTGACCTTGCTCGAACAAGTGTTGGCGCGGCTGCGCGAGGAATATTCCGCTACGGGCAAGGCGGCGCTGTTTGATCGGCTGAAAGCCTGCCTGACCGGCGACCGCAGTTCGTTGCCCTACGCCGAACTCGGGAGAAAAGCCGGCCTGAGTGAAGGCGCGGTGAAGGTGGCGGTGCATCGTCTGCGCCGGCGGTATCGCGACTCGCTGCGTGAGGAGATTGCGAACACGGTCGGGAGTCCGGACGAGGTCGAGGAGGAATTGCGGTATTTGTTTGCCGTGCTGGCCGGTTAAGCCTCGCCACCACACGCCGATATAACCTTGTTCGCAGGTTTCTTCTGAAAGGCGCGTGCACCCCCTGAATTTGTGATTGGATAAAATGACCGAATCGAGTATGAGTCAGCGCAATCAACCACCCAGATCACCAGGCTTATGAGCGAATTCAAATTCTCCTGCCCGCATTGCGAGCAGCACATTCAATGCGACAGCAAGTTCTCCGGCAAACAAATCCAGTGCCCCGGCTGCAACCACCTCATCGTCATCCCGCCGTCGCCGACCGTTGTTGCGGAAGGCAACTACCAGGCGCAGTCGGGAATGACCTGGGCCACGTTCGTGCCGCCGCCAGAGGTTGCGCCTCGCAAGGGTCTTTCGGTTAAAAAGGACGAACCGCCGGCGCCTTAGTGAACGGGACTGTAACCTTGGGCGCGGAATCCTTCTGTAAGGGGTGGAAACGAACGGGAATGGAAGGATTGATATGGCTACTGCAAGATTCTGCAACGGCTGCTTGAAACCGATTCCAATGGATGCGCCTCAGGGTTTGTGCCCTGAGTGTCTCGTGAAAGGGGGTTTCGACACAGAAGGGCATCCTCCAACGGCGGCTCCGGCGACACCGCCCGAGGCGCGGTTCATGCCGCCGACGCCGGGTGAACTCGCGAACGCCTTTCCCCAGCTCGAAATCCTCGAACTGCTTGGCCAGGGCGGCATGGGCGTGGTTTATAAGGCGCGGCAACCCCAACTGGACCGGCTGGTCGCGCTCAAGATACTGCCACCGGCCGCCGGCCGTGACCCGTCGTTTGCGGAGCGATTCACGCGCGAGGCCCGCGCGCTGGCCCGGCTCAATCATCCGAACATTGTCTCGGTTTACGATTTCGGGCAGGCGCGTGAGTTCTATTATTTCATCATGGAATTTGTCGATGGCGTGAACCTTCGCCAACTCGAACAATCGCGGCGGATCGCGCCGGCTGAGGCGCTCGGTATCGTTCCGAAGATCTGCGAGGCGCTCCAATACGCCCACGAAGAAGGAATCGTCCATCGCGACATCAAGCCAGGGAACATTCTCCTCGATAAAAAAGGGCGAGTGAAAATTGCGGACTTCGGCCTGGCCAAACTGCTGGACAAGGAGGCGAACGACTTCACGCTCACGCGGTCGCAGCAAGTGATGGGCACGCCGCATTACATGGCGCCGGAGCAAATCGAAAAACCGCAGGAAGTGGATCATCGCGCGGACATTTATTCGCTGGGCGTGGTCTTCTACGAGATGCTGACCGGGGAATTGCCGATGGGCCGGTTCGCCCCGCCCTCGCAAAAGGTGCAAGTCGATGTGCGGGTCGATGAAGTGGTGCTGCACTCGCTGGAGCGCGATGTCGAGCGCCGCTACCAGCACGTCAGCGAAGTGAGGACCGACGTGGAGAGCATCACGGGCATCATGGAAAAGCTGCCGCCGACGATGCGTGAGCTGAAAACCGACGTGGAGACGATTTCTAAGAGAGCAAAATCGCGTCTGCGACTCTGGACTTCGGAATTTGGAATTTTGTTGGCGAGTTGGTTGGCGCCCGCAGCTCTGTGGAATCTTCGCAGCTCCGGCCTCTTTGTCGCCGCCCTGATTCTGGGCGCGCTTTTCACCGCGTTGACGTCTCGACGCGCGCAGCTCGTGCCGGCGTTGGCGCAAAGTTGGAATCACTTGAGCAGAGCTCAGCAGCGCGTGAACATTCTCGGGGCCGTCTTTGTCGCATTCCTCGGGTATTGCTTTCTCATTGGCGCCCTTGAAACCCGTTGGGAAGCTGCCCCGTCGCGCTGGCAAGGCAGGGCCATCGAAAAGTTCGCCGCGAGCTACAAAGGACACGAACACATACTCGTGCGCCAACTCACTGCATTCAAGGAGCAGGTGCCGACGGTGGAACTCTCTCCCTCGAGTTTCACCTGGCGTGGTTTCTGGCAATGGGGTTGGGGGACGAGCGGGCCTCACGAAGGAACGTTCGGTTGGCTCCCAATCCTTCTGTCTGGCGCGTTGGCCTCCCTTTGCCTGGCGCTGGTGTTGTGGTCGCTGGTTGCGCCGTGGCGACTGCGTGAAATGTTCGGCAGCTTCTGGTTGACAGCGTTGCGCCACGGTGCCGCTTTGACTGCGACGGCGCTGCTGTCCGCTCTGGCTGCCTACATGGCCATGACTGTGGCCGACATGTTCGACTATTCCGGACCGCGCAAATGGCTGAATCGCTCGGTGCGCGGCCAATTCACCGCCGAGCAGACAGCCCAGGCGATCGAAGAATGGGCGCAACGCGCGGGTTACGCGACCGGGGACCAGGCGAGTTGGCTGCTGGCCACGGTTCCGAAAGGCGAAGTCGTTGGTGAAGTTCGATTAATCCAGGCTTGGAAGCCGTCGCCTTTTGATCGCTGGCGCATGACCTGGCGTGGTTTGAAGCGCATTTCGCCGCACTTGGTGCTGAAGACGATCTCCGGCAGCAATCCTGTCGAAACGGTCGTCAACGTCGACTCGATTAAGCCACCGGAGGATCCCAGGCTCGGACAAAAATGGAAAACCACCTTGGATGATTTGGAGTCGGCCATCAAAAACGCGCCGGGCGAGCCCTCCACGGCCGGCGAGTAGGGCTCGCCGACGGGCGGCAGGAGTTGAATCGCTTTGTGAATTGTTGTGAATCACAGCATCAAGAAACGAATCGAGGTCGTTGAAGGCGACGTCACGAAGCTGCGCGTGGACGCGATTGTGAATGCGGCGAACACCACGCTGCTCGGCGGCGGGGGTGTGGACGGCGCCGTCCATCGCGCCGCCGGGCCGGAGTTGCTCGAAGAATGCCGCAAGCTGGGCGGTTGCCCGACCGGTCAGGCAAGGATCACCAAAGGCTACAAGCTCCCGGCCAAATGGGTCATTCACACAGTCGGCCCCGTTTGGCGCGATGGCGAACATGGCGAGGACGAATTGCTCGCGGGTTGTTATCGAAACTCTCTCGCTCTGGCTGAACAGAACGGCGTGAAGACGATTGCGTTTCCGTCCATCAGCACCGGCGCGTACGGCTTTCCAATGGAACGCGCAGCGTCCCTGGCTGTCACAGAAATCAAAACGTTTCTCGAACGGAACAGGTCGATTGAAAAAGTGGTTCTCGTTTGTTTTGGCAAGAGCGCTTTTGATATCCACAAGCAGGCCGTGAGGGAATTGGCCGGTTGAGTGTGCTCCATGAACGGTCAGGTAGGGCGGGCTGTGCCCAGCCCGCAGCCTTCCGCTCGGGATGCGAGTGCATCAACGAGTTAGGAAATCGGTTCGAGGCAGTGCCAGCAAATTTGTCAGCAAATCATAGTTCGGCTTAAACCGACTTATGTCTGGCAAATTGGATGCACCGCTTATTACCGGTCGCGGCTTCAAGTGAGTTAGCCTGTTCATTAGTGAAAGGCGACACATGAAGCTGCGTTTCCGACTCTATCGGCGCTCGCAAAGCGGGCGGTATTATCTCCAAGACAACCTCACCGGCAAGCAGGAAAGCCTCGGCACAACCGACCTCGGCGAGGCATCCAAACTATGTCATGCGCGCAACGAGGCGATGCGCCAACCGGAACTCAACGTGCAACTGGCCCGTGCCTATCTGGCCGCCGGCAACCCCGAAGGACTGGATCGCACCTGGCAGTTCGCCATGGACGAATTGATCCGGCTCAAGACCGGCAGCACCAAGCAGCGTTACCAACGCGCTTACCAAGGCAAGGCGTTCGACTCGCTGCGGCGTGTGCCGATTCTCCAAACCCAAGCCGACGATTTCCTACGCGTGTTGCGGAAAGACGCGGTTTCGGTCAACGACCATCTGCGGCGACTGCACAACTTTGCGCTGGACACCGGCTGGCTTTCGCGCGCGATTCTGCCACGCAAGCAGTGGCCGCCCATTGTGTATCGGGAACGGCGCGGAGTCACATTGGAGGAACATCAGAAATTGCTGGCCCAAGAAACCAAACCTGAATTCAAGGCATTCCTTGAACTATTATGGCACCTTGGCGGTGCGCAAACGGACGTGGCGCAATTGACCGCCGAGCACATTGATTGGGAACATCGGCTGGTGGTCTATAGGCGGCGAAAGACCGGCACGGTGTCTCGTCTGCAATTCGGAGAAGGTCTGGCAAAATTACTGCAAACCTTGCCCGCCGATGGACCGCTGTTTCCGCGTCTGGCGACACTGGATCAGAAACGGCGGGGCGAAGTGTTTCTGTGCCGCTGCCGGCGGGCGAACATCGCGGGCATTA
>QHPA01000129.1 GCA_003218935.1 Verrucomicrobiota bacterium | reverse complement strand
ACAATTTGGGATGCTCCAATCGGGGCGGTCGAGGGGGTTTTGTTCGACCCTTCCAGGGTCGAAGATCTTTTCGGACATTGTTCCGTGGGCTGACGCCCGCGGCTATTCACGTTTATCCGCTGCGCGGATGTCGAAGGGTGCAAGCGCCCCTGCGAGAGCAGTTGGAGTTGCTCGACAGCGCAATCACACCAGCAATCCAAGCAGCAATGATCAAGAGTTCTGGAAGTCCAAAAACTACGGCGATCATAGATCGGCATGAAGGAGCGGTGAATGGTGCAGAATTATGCCGCCACCGCCGCCGCATCTCTCGGCACATCCTGGAGGATCTGCGTGATGATATGGTCGGTGGTGATGCCTTCGGCTTCGGCCTCGAAATTCAAAATCAGACGATGCCGAAGCGCCGCAGCGGCGGCGGTCTGGAGGTCGTCAAAGCTGACGTTGAACCGGCCCTGGGTCAGCGCACGGACTTTGCCGGCGAGAATCAGTGTCTGTCCGCCGCGCGGGCTGCTGCCGAAGCGGAGATATTGATTGGCAATCGGCGCGGCGGTTTCCGTCTTCGGGTGCGTGGCGAGCACCATCCGCACGGCGTAGTCCTTGACGTGCGTGGCCACCGGCACTTCACGAACGAGCTTTTGCAATTCCATCAAGCCGGCGCCGCCAATCACTTTGTTCACCTGGACCTTCGCGCTTTCGGTGGTGCGATTGAGCACTTCCGTCAGTTCCGCCGCGCTGGGATAATCGACCAGCAGTTTGAAAAAGAAGCGGTCGAGTTGCGCTTCAGGCAGGGGATACGTCCCTTCCTGGTCGATGGGATTCTGTGTCGCGAGCACAAAGAACGGTTCAGCCAGTTTGCGGATTTCACCGGCGGCGGTGACCTGCTTCTCCTGCATCGCTTCGAGCAGCGCGGATTGTGTCTTGGGCGTCGCGCGATTGATTTCGTCGGCGAGAACGAGGTGGGCGAAGATCGGACCGCGCTGGAACTGGAACTCGCGCCGGCCGTCCGGATTTTCCACGACGAGGTTGGTGCCGAGAATGTCGGCCGGCATCAGATCGGGCGTGAACTGGATGCGGTTGAAGGAAAGGTCGAGCACTTCGCTCAGGGTACGCACGAGCAGCGTTTTGCCGAGGCCGGGCACCCCTTCGAGCAACACGTGCCCGCCGGCGAAGACGGAGATGAGCGTCCCTTCGACAATTTCGTCGTTGCCAACGATGACCTTGCCGATCTCCGCGCGCAGCGCGGCGTAGGTCTGGCGAAACGAGTGGATTTGTTCTTCAGTGTTCATGGGAGAGTTGTCAGGTTTTCAAGTTCGCACCTCAACGTTTTCGACCCGCTCGGCGTTCTGGACGTCAGTGATCTGTCTTGACGACCGACGCGAGACGCCAAGCGCGCGTTCATGCAGTCGCCCGAACTCGCCAGCTGTGATGTTAGCCCTCGTCCAATGCAGCGTAAACGCGCGCCGAAATGGTAGGGACGCCGCGCTGCGGCGTCCGGTCGGCGCAGCGCGCCGACCCTACCTCGAATCGGAAATGACTTGTTGCAACCATGCAACCATAACGCGTCATTCGTTAGAATGGTGTCACTTGATAACCCGAAAACTTGAAAATCTGAGAACGCCCCGTCCGGCGTTCTACTCCTTCAAATCATCAAAATAATCCTTCACCGCGCCCTGATACGCGCGTGGAACCTGTTCCTGGCTCAGCGCGCTCTGGGCCTCGCTCTGCGCCCGGGTGACGGCTTCGGTGTAGCCGACCTTGCTCTGGCCTTTGATGCTCACGCCTTTCAAGGTGATGCTCGGCATCGGGCCGCCGGGGCTGATCTGGCCTTTTACTTTGGTGGGCACGAGCGCGTCGGAAAGCTCGCCGGCGCCGCGATCCGTTTCTCCGCGCGGCGCCATGTCGGGCCGTTGAATGCCCGAATTGTCCCAACGATCCATCATGGTCGGAAAAGTCGTCCAGCCGTCGTCGTCCGACCAGGTGCCGACGCCGCGACCGGGTCTGCCTCCTTTGCCGGCTCGTGGCGGCCCCTGGCACTGTGCCCAACCCATGCAATTGCCCACACACATCTGCGCCTTTTGCAGCGCGTCCATCATCGCCATCATGGATTGCGCGTCGCCCAACTGGTCGAGTAGTCGCTTCAGTTCATCCGAAGCATCGGCCAGCGACTGAGCCGCGCCGGGCTTGTTACTGTTCTGCATCTTGCCTACCGCCGCCTTAAGGAAATCGCCGACCTTGCCGTATTGACTGCCGGGTTTGACTGCTTTGTCCACTTCTTCGAGCATTTTCTTCAACTGCTCCTCGGTGAGGTTGCCCTTCTTCAACTGGTCGATCATCTTTTGCAACGTCTGCATTGCGGCTTCCGCCTGGCCTTTGTCCAGTTGCTCGGCGAGGTCTTTGCCCAGATGCGCCTGCTGCATTTCCAATTGCTGGAGCGCCTTGGCCATCGCCTGCATCTTATCCAAATCCACTTCGGCGACCTTCAAGTCCTTGAGGAACTGGTCGATTTGACTGTTCTGCAACGCCTTGATGGCTTCCTCCAGGCTGGGCAGGGAAAGCCCAAGCTCCTGGGCCTTCTTTGCCAGGTCGGAAAGCGACTGCGACATCTGTTCCTTCTGCTGCTGGCTCGCGGAATCGTTGCCCGGCAAACCAGCCGCCGCCTGTTGCAGCTTTTGCAATTCCTTCTGCAACTTGTCCAACGCGTCCGGGGTCGCGTCCGGATTGCCGAGCTGCTTTTGCATCGAATCAATCTGCTTCTGCAAATCGGCATTGCTCGTCGTGTTGCGACCCGAAGGGGAGCGGGCGGCTTGCTCGAGTTTCCGCAGCGCCGGGTCCTTCGCCAAATCCTTGGCTTGATCCTTCAGTCTTTCCGTCGCGCTGGCCAGGTCGCGCAGCGCTTCCGTGCGGGTGAGCGAAACTTTGGCCAGCAGGTCGCCAAGTTCCTTGACTGAATCGAGCGCTTTTTGCGTCGGTTCGAGGGCGGGCGGGCGCCGCTCCAACGAGCGACGCGTCAACTCGGCAAGTTGCTTGCCGGTGTCCTTGATGATTTCAGCCTCCTTCTTCGTTTGCAGATAGGCCTTGCTCCGGTACTCCGGAACGAAACCGAGCGTAAACCCCAACACCAGCAACAGCAGCGACCAGCGGGCGATTCGCGGCAAATGATAGGGCAACGATTTGCCCGCGTCGAAATCGCGCACGCGACCCGCGGCATCGGAAAGCACCAGGTGCTGCCAGGTCGCCGCGACGGACGTCGCCACGACTTCCAGGGCCGTGCTGATCCGTTCCTGAAGATGTTGCCGTTCATCCACCCACCGCGCTGTTTCGACCAGAGACGGCCTCCGCCAAAAGCCGATTAAAAACCCGATGGGCATCAAGGCGGCGGCCGTCAACGCCGCGATGGTCAACGTTGGCTCCGGCAGAGGACGCAATTTGTAAAGCCCGAGAACGAACAGCCAAAGAGCCGCGCCGGCAAAAAGGCCCTGCCAGAAAGTGCGCCAGCCTCGTTGCCAGCGGCGCCGACGCGCCGTCCGCTCAAGAGTGGATTGGATGAGCTGTATTTCGCTCATGGCTCGGCCCTAAGGTGCAACAGGTGTAACGGTTTGGCGAGTGAAAAATTGCGCTGTTTCATAATCTAACGCAATCGGACAGTGGCGCTCGAAGCTCGCGGCACGGATGCCGCCAAACTTGCAGCCAAAGATGGCTGCGCTACGTGGCGCACGCTTCCAGCGTGCAGGTTTCGCGGCATCCCTGCCGCGAGTTGAGCGATTCTGGCCTTTACACTTGCGACTTTCAACTTCCGGGAGATTTGACCGCAGGACCGGCGAAATGTTACGAAAAAGATTTTCCCGCCGTTGATCACGCAACGCGGTCGGCCAGAGTCGTTCTGGCAGCGCAGCGTTGGAAGAATCTTTGGCGTTACGGCTGAAAAGTTCTGTAAAAACGGTAGGGATAAAACGAGGAATCCGTGATAATCAAATCGAAGACCGCACCGGAATTGACATTGGTCAGCACTGAATCCCAGCTCGCGAAATTCGTCGTCGCTTGAATGACGAAGGTCTGTCCGGCCACGCCCGTGAGCGTGATTCTGACCTCTCCATTGGGAAGGCGCTGTGGCGGCGACAATTGCGGACGCGGCCGGTTGTCGATCGTTGTCAAAATCAGATTGGTGCTGCCGAACGTCGGTTCCAGGAAGAAGCCGCCTCCCAGGTCCAGGCCGGAAATGTTGTTAAACGAACCGGTGTGCGAGGCGTATTCGATGATCTCGAACGTATCGCCTCCACTGGGCCGAAATCCGTTCACCAGCCAGATGTTGAGCGCGCCGTTCAACGTTGCGCTGCCGGTGACGATGAGTTGGTCGTAGTTAACGCCGGCGTTCGTGCCGCCAATCTGGATATTGATCACGCCGTTGCTTGATTGCGGGAGATTTCCGGTGATCAGCAGAGTGCCAAGCGGATTGCCGGGACTGAAAGTGCCGTCGGTCGTGAAAGTCGTGTGCGACACGTCCACCGTGCCGGAACCTTGGAGCACAGCGGTGGTCGAATTGGAAAAGCTGGAGCCAGCCATGACGATAGTCCCTGTCTGCACGGCCACGGTGCCGTTGTTGTTGAACGCCGGGCCAATGGCGGTGTTGCCCGTGCCCCCGCTCTTCTGGAAGGTGCCGGTGTTGTTGATGGTCGCGGGACCCCCGAGGTTGTTCTGGAAGCTGGTGTCCCCTGCCACATCGAACGTCCCTGTGTTGTTGAAGGTCGCCCCTTGCCCGCTCCACAAATCGCCCCCGCT
>QHPA01000128.1 GCA_003218935.1 Verrucomicrobiota bacterium | reverse complement strand
GTATGACGGACAATTTTCCGGACCGTTCACGGTATCGAAGGTGGAATTCATGCCGGGAGCCGTTGCCTATCATCTGCATTCGTTCAGCGCGCATGTCCTGCGGACCCCCGATCAATACTGGGTCGGGCCGTTGCTGGCCAAAGGAGCGACGGCGACCATCGGTTACGTGGAGGAACCCTATTTGGAGGGGACGATTAACGTTGCCGCGTTCTTTGCGGACTTCACCGCATTGGGCTTCAGCTTCGGCGAGGCGGCCTACGCGGCGCAGCCATCCATTTCCTGGCAGACGACCGTGGTGGGGGACCCGCTCTATCGGCCGTTTGGTCGGAAGAATCCAGCCGACCATTTTGGCAAGCGGTTGCAGGAGTTGCACGGCGAATTGCTCGCGCGGAAGAGCAAATTGATCGAGTGGTCTCATCTGCAGGTCGTGAACCTGAACCTCGAGCAAGGCTATTCGGTTTCCGACATGATTGGCTACCTGGAGCAGGAGCCGACGACAAGGAAAAGCGCGGTGTTGCAGGAAAAGCTGGGAGACATTTTCTACTCGCGAGGAAAGCTGGCCGACGCCATTGACGCTTACGGCAAGGCGCTGAAGCTGGAGATGACGCCGCAACAGCGCATCCGGGTGATGTTGGGCCAGGCGGAACTGCTCGCGCTTTACACGAAGCGACAACAGGCTTTGGATATGTATCAGGAATTTCTGAAGGAATTCACGAATTACCCCGCTTTGTTGAGCCTCTACCAGAAGATGCTGCCGCTGGCGCAGGACCTGAACCAGACGACCGAGGTGGTAAGAATCGAAAAAGAGATCGAGCGCCTCTCGCCGCACCCGGAAAAATGAAAGGGCGCGGCCTGGTCCGCGCTTGTTCGCAACGCCTTCGGGCGGATCGTTTCGCTTATGCTCCCATTCCTTCCTCGAAGGAGCCGGCTGCCAGCGGGAAACAGAGATTGTCCCGCACGTATTGAATGCCGTTGGCGCTGGTGGCATCGAGATCGCGATAGGCGCTCTCCGCTTCCACGACGAGCGGCGCGCTTTTCCTGTCCATCGTTTCGCAATAACGCTGCGGATAGCCGATGCGCACCAGCAACTCGATGTAGCGCGTCAGGTTCAGGTCGCCGGACGGCAGATCGGTGAACTGCATCGCGCGCTTTTGCCAGGCGGACTCCATCCTGCGTAGCGGCACGTCGGGACGAATAACGAAGTTCTTCACGTGACAGGCATAAACCCGCGGCCCGACTTTCAAGAAACGCGTCTCCCAGCTTTCGCCTTCCCAGCAGTGGGAGGGGTCGGCATTTACTCCAAGGCATTTGTCGCCGTCGCAAATTCCCACGAGCAGATTGAAATCGTCCGCGCACATGGCGGCGGTGCCGGGATGAATCTCATGACAAAGATAAAGGCCAAGCCTGCTGGCGTGTTGGCGAAGCCTGGCGGTCGTTTTGACAAACCGGTCCTGGCCTTCTTGGATGAGATCGTAATCGCCGCCCGACCAGAAGCCCCAAGGATAACCGGTCGCCAGTTCCCAGCCAAAAGCCGCGCCCCAAAACATCGGCACGACTTTGACGCCCAACTCGGCGCACAAATCGAGCAGGCGCAACAGATAATCCTCAGCCCACTTCTCAATTTCACCCACTGATTTCTTCGCGATGTCGCCGGGAATGAATGGGCGGATGGTCGGGGTGCCGGTCCACGCCGTCGTGTGGACCCAGAACGGACAGTGGGCCGACACTCCGTCGAGATTCATCCTGGCCTTGGCGAAGGTGTCTGTGATTTCCTTGGCGCTCTTGAGACCTTTGTCGGACTGGAGCATGTAGTTGGACGGCTGGGCGCCGGACGCGCCCGATTTTTTCGCGTATTCGAGGAACTGCGCCAGATTTTTGGCACCGTGTTGCGCGCCTTCGACACTGGGATGGAAACGGGTCTGAGCCATAAATGGGGTATGTTTGATTTTGGCGCTGAGAATTACCGGGCTCGGCCGCAGAAATCAATGGGAAAGCGGCCAATACAGATGGCGGATTGTGAATTGCCGGCTGCCGAGGCAAGGTGATGACCGCACAGCAACAGGCAACCGATGGCGAACAACTGACTATGCCGGTTTTTTACGACACCCACGCTCACCTGGATTATCCCGACTTCGCCGAGGACCTGCCCCAGGTGATCGAGCGCGCCAAGGCGGCGGGCATTATGAAAATCATTTCCATCGGCACGAATCTCGAGAGCAGCGTGCAGGCGGTGAAGCTGGCCGAGCGGTTTTCCGGTGTGTACGCCGCGGTCGGCTGGCATCCGTGCCATGCGCCGGAGGCGACGGAGGACGTGCGGCCGGCGCTGCGCGCGCTGGCGCGTCATCCCAAAGTCGTGGCCATTGGGGAGGTCGGTTTGGATTATCATCATTTGCCAGGGGAACAGCCGGGGCGTTCCGACGCTGACGACGGCCGGTACAAACAGAAGCAAGCCGCCATTTTCCGCCAGCAACTGGAAGTGGCTGCGGAATTTGGATTGAACTGTGTGGTCCACCAGCGGGACGCAATGGAGGACGTGCTGGCGCAGATGCAGCAGGTGGCCGGCCAGGTGCGCGGCGTGTTCCATTGTTTTGTGAACCCTGCGGCGGACATGCGGCGGATTCTCGCGATGGGTTCGCTCGTCAGCTTCACCGGCATCCTCACGTTCAAGAACGCGCAGGATGTTCGCGCGACCGTGGCGGCCACGCCGCTTGACCAATTTATGCTCGAAACCGATTGTCCGTATCTGGCGCCGATGCCCTATCGCGGCCAGCGATGCGAACCGGCTTATGTGGAGGAAATGGCTGAACTGGTTGCGCAGGTGAAAAGCTGTTCGCTGGAGGAATTGAGCCGGGCCACCTGTACGACGGCCGGCGCATTCTTTCCGAAACTGGGCTCGCACCTGAACGGTTGAAGGTTTCCGCAACCACCGGTCCGTCACCAGGAATTTTTTCAGAAAATCGTCTTTCAAAAAGTCCCGCAATTGTGTTTAACCATACCTCGCGCCGAAAGTCTGACGCAGGAAAGATTGTGCCGAAGAAGAATAAATCGACTCCGGTAGCGGTGATGGACCCTGACGAAGGCGTGCAATTGCATGGAAGGGGCAGCGAGGGTGCGGTGCCAGGCCGGGTCGAGTCCTTTCACGGTGCCGCCGAAGAATTCGAGGAGACGGCGAATGGAGGGGAGTGGGACAGCAGACTCACGGGAGCCAAGGCGAGGGAAAAACCCCTGAGCGGCAGTGAGAGCCGTTTGCGCAAACAGAGCGAGGCGCTGGCGAATTTGACCCACGCCAGGGCCCACCACCACGGTGATCTGCGCGCCGTGCTGCGGGGTATCACCGAGGCCGCCGCGCGGGCGCTGGAGGTGGAGCGAGCCAGCGTCTGGCTGTTCAACCAGGACGCCTCCCAGGTCCGCTGTTTTGAGCTGTACGAACGCCGCCTGGATTTTCATTCGGAAGGCGTCGAACTCACGGTGAGGAATTACCCGGCTTATTTCCAGGCGCTGGAACGGGACTTCATCATTGCCGCGCACCACGCCCGCACCGACCCGCGCACGCGCGAATTCACGGACGACTATCTCGGTCCGTTGGGGATCACCTCAATGTTGGACGCCCCGATCCGGCTGGGCGAAAAGCTTGTCGGCGTGGTTTGCCACGAGCACATCGGCCCGCCGCGCCGCTGGACCTCGGATGAGCAGAATTTCGCCGGTTCGATTGCTGACTTGACCTCGCTTGCGCTGGAAGACATGGAACTGAAACGGACCGAAGCCGCACTGCGAGAGAGCGAGACGCGATTCAGCTCCTTCATGAACAATACATCCGCGCTCGCCTGGATGAAGGACGGAGGGTTTCGGTACGTGTACGTGAATCAGCCTTTCGAACGTTTCTTTGGTTGCTCGCCGCAGGACATCGCCGGGAAAGACGATTTTGAACTGTTTTCCATGGAAACGGCGCGCGAACTGCGCGCCAACGACGAAAAGGTCCTCAACACCGGCGAGACCTTGCAAACGTTTGAAAGGGTGCCCAGTCCGGACGGTCAGCCGCACTCCTGGCTCGTGTTCAAGTTCCCTTTCCGCGACGCCACGCGCAAACGATTTGTCGGAGGAATAGCCATCGACATCACCGAACGGTGTCGTGCTGAGGAAGCGCTACGAGGCCTTTCCCGGCGCATTGTCGCAGCGCAGGAGGCGGAGCGGCATCGAGTTGCGCGCGAGCTGCATGACAGCGTCAATCAAATGCTGGCCTCGGCCCGTTTTCGTGTTCAATCCATTCGAGGGAAGATCTCCGACGACAACGAACAATTGGCCGATGAAGCGGCGAAAGCCACCGAGCTGCTGGAGCACGCGCTTCAGGAAGTGCGACGCATCTCACGGAACCTGCGTCCGAGCGAATTGGATGACCTCGGCCTGCCTGCGGCGGCGCGCAGTCTTTGCGAGGAGTTTCAGAAGCGGACGGGCATCGCTTGCGATTTGAATTTTGGGCGCCTCCCTAAACGGGTCCCGGCCGATGTCGAATTGACTTTTTACCGCATCATTCAGGAGGCTTTGACCAACGTGGAAAAGCACGCTCGGGCCAGCCGGCTGGCGCTGGACATGATGCGGTGAACATGCGCGAACGGGCCGCGTTTCTGGGCGGCACACTGGAGGTGATTTCCAGTCCAGGCCAGGGAACCGAGATCGTCGTGAAGGTCCCGCTCGGTCGCTCATTCAACGCCGAGCCGGCCAGGACATGAACAAACGAACCAAACGGAAAATCCGGCTGTTGCTGGTGGACGACCATCCGCTGGTGCGGGAAGGCATCCGGTCCTGTCTGCACCCTCACAAGCAACTGGAAATTGTCGGCGAGGCCGCTGACGGACGGGAAGCCCTTGTCAAAGCGAAGGAGTTAAACCCCGACATTGTGCTGATGGACATCAATCTGCCGCGCACGAACGGGTTGGAGGCAACGCGTCTGCTGCGCCGGGAGGCTCCCCAAACCAGGGTGCTGATTCTCACCGTGCACAACAATAAGGAATACGTGCTGCAGATTGTCCAGGCCGGGGCGCGGGGTTACGTGTTGAAGGATACTTCGCCGAAAGAACTGGTGCAGGCGATTGAACAGGTGAACCGCGGCGAGGCTTTTTTCAGTCCCGATGTTGCTCATTTTGTGCTCAACGATTACGTCACCAGTTCCGGTCGTCGGAAATCCGGCGAGGAAGAACTGTCCGACCGCGAGCGCGAAGTGCTCGCTTTGATCGCCGAGGGCTACAGCAACAAAAGCATCGCGTCCAAGCTTGGGCTGAGCGTCCGAACGGTGGAGACCCATCGTGCCCGCATCATGCGAAAGCTGAACATCCACAGCACGGCCGGTTTGACCAAGTTCGCCATCAGTCAGGGCATGGCCAGTCTGGCATGAGGAGCGGCACCTCCCGGGCCCACGCCGGGGACGGTATTCGGAAAAGACTCCAATGACCCGACGGGATCGTCTTCCGCTGATGCCGGAGCGGACTTTTCCTCATCGTCGCCTCCGTAGTTTTACGTTACAGCAAAATCCGCACTTTCCTTCTGTTGCGGCCTTTCAAATTTCGCAGGAACCTTAGGTTAACGCGCTTCTTGACAGACCACTTATATTGAGGTTGTGGCGTCGGTTTCCTGGCTCCGATTGAACTCGTGAAAGAGGAGCTGAACAACATGGAAGAGCTCAGAAGCATTCTGTTGGCGGAAGATAACCCGAACGACGTGGAGCTGACCTTGTCCGGATTGGCCCAACTCCACGTCGTTCGGGTTATCTTCCGCCAACAGAATGCTTC
>QHPA01000127.1 GCA_003218935.1 Verrucomicrobiota bacterium | reverse complement strand
CGCGGCCGGCAACCTGCCCAGCCCGACGATGATGAGCGTGGTGCTGGGACTGCTGGTGCGCTCCGGTCAATTCGTCAAATGCGCCACCGGCGCGGACCTGCTGCCGCGTTTGTTCGCCCACTCGATTTACGAAGTTGAACCAAAACTCGGCGCCTGTTTGGAAATCGCTGTCTGGAAAGGCGGCAGAACTGATTTGGAGCAGGCGCTCTATGGCGGAGCGGATTGCGTCACAGCCATCGGCGGCGACGAAACGCTGACGGAAGTCCGCCGTCATTTGCCGGCGAACGTTCGTTTCCTCGGTTACGGGCATCGCGTCAGCTTCGGCTACATCGCCCATGAAGTCTTGTCGGGTTACGGCGCGAAAAAAATCGCCGCGAAAGCCGCCGCTGATGTGGCCGCCTGGAACCAGCTTGGTTGCCTGTCGCCGCATCTGTTTTACGTGGAGCGCGGAGGCGCGGTTTCACCTGAACTCTTCGCCGAAATGTTGACCGACGAACTGGCCAGACTTGAAACGGCCGAACCGCGCGGGGAAATTTCACCAGACGAAGCGGGAGCCATCGCTTCGCGCCGCGCCCTGTATGAAGTCCGCGCCGCGGCGTCGAACGACACCCGGCAATGGCAAAGCCGGGGTTCGACAGCGTGGACGGTCGTTTATGAAGCCGATACGGGCTTCCAATTGTCGTGCCTTAACCGGTTCATTTATGTGAAACCAGTGACCCAACTCGCCGAGACGCTCCGGGCGATCGAACCGATGCGCGGCAAAGTTTCAACGGTGGGATTGGCCGCGACGGGGCTGAGAGCCGAGCAACTGGCAATCGAACTCGCCCGTTGGGGCGTCACACGCATCTGCCCTATTGGCCAAATGCAAACCCCCCCGTTGACGTGGCGGCACGACGGGCGGCCTGGTCTTGGCGATCTGGTGACCTGGACGGATTGGGAACAATAAAGTCAACAACCTCCGGCAAAACCGGAAGCTTCCCAAGATCATCCTGAGATGAAAATGGAACTGCGCAGAACTTTTCAGTTCGAAGCGGCACACCTGCTGCCGAAGCTGCCGGCCACGCATAAATGCCGCCGACTGCACGGGCACAGCTTTCAGGCGGAGATTGTCGTTGCGGGCGAATGCGACCCGAAGCTTGGCTGGCTGATGGATTACGCGGACATTACCGAAGCTTTCAAGCCGCTCTGGGAACAACTCGATCACCGTTATCTGAACGAAATCCCCGGCCTGGAAAACCCGACCAGCGAAAACATCGCGGTCTGGATTTGGGAACGCTTGAGACCGAAGCTGCCGTTGTTGAGTGAAGTCATCGTCGCCGAAACGTGCACGGCGCGGTGTGTTTATCGCGGGCAAGCGTGAAACGTCCCTTGAGAGGAATCACCAAAGAGCCAGGCATTCATTTTCCAGGTCGCTGCTCCAGCCTCGATATTGCTTCATCTGCGCCACGGGCTTCCAGGTGACGGAGCCATCCAGCAGACCGACATTGCCGCCGACCGCCCCGATGTCCTTCGGGGTGACGCCCCCCAAGTTTGAATTGGAGAAATCTCCATTCCGCAGGATCGGCCCTCTCGCGCCGTGGGGAGCGAAAGTTTTGCCATAAGCCGGTGACCAGTCATTCATGTCGGCAACTAGCGGCAGCGAACTATTGTCAACCAGTGTTTGCGGAGAAATCCAGGGAATGAACCTGCCGCCATCGGTCGGCCAGGGGGTCCTGGCATGGCCGCCGAGGTAGTTGTAGCCGATGACAAAGCCATAAAATCCCACGTCCCATCCGTTCGAGGTGTTAAATGGTTTCCCCAAGCTCGGGCACTCGATGATCTTTCGCGACCCGGCGTATTCAATCAGGACCTGTCTTGTCTCCCGCGGGATGACAGGCGTGTATTCATACCCTGGGGCGGTCTGGTTTGTGGGGAAGCCGCTGGGCACGCGTTCGCCATGTTCGTTGCCATACATGTGGATCGCCAGAATGAACTGGCGCAAGTTGCTTCTGCACGTCGTGCGCCTGGCTCGTTCCTTTGCGTTCGCCAACGCCGGGAACAGCAGCGCCGCCAGAACCGCGATGATGGCAATGACGACCAACAATTCGATCAACGTGAACGCCCGCTGTTGAACGAGCTGCGCGTCCCGCCCTTTTGTGAGCCGCTCCATCTTTCCCTCTCGGTTAAGACTCTGCTACGGACAAGTTGTTCCGAAGTTAATCGCTTTCTCCACAGATGAGAAGTGCGCGTTTGACCGCACAGTTATCTTGCGCGGAGGCGACAATAGGATATAAGCAGCGCCACCATGTTCAAGGGCCTCATCGACTGGTATTTGGATTCCCTGGAATCGGGTGGCTATCCGGTCATCGCGTTGCTCATGGCCATGGAAAGCTCCATCCTGCCGCTGCCAAGCGAATTCGTAATTCCACCCGCCGCCCACCTTGCGCACACGAAAGGCAGCCTCAGTATGGCGGGAATCATCATCGCCGGAACCGTCGGCTCCTGGCTGGGCGCGACGGTGATGTATTGGATGTCACGACTTGCGGGCCGACCGGTGGTTTTGCGTTATGGCCGATACGTTTTCATTCCACCGCAGAAAGTCGAGGGAGCGGAACGCTGGGCGGCGCGGTTCGGTTCGACGGGCATTTTCATTTCGCGCCTGCTCCCGGTCGTGCGGCACCTCATCGGCATTCCGGCCGGAATCGTGCGGATGGACTACAAACTGTTTTCGCTCTACACACTGCTCGGTTCCGCGGTCTGGTGCGCGGTGCTTTGCTGGGTCGGCGTCAAAGCCGGACAGGATGAGGCGTTGATGAAAGGCGAACTGCATCGCGTCACGCTATGGGTCGTCGGCGCGTTTCTCGTGCTCGGCGGCATCTACTACCTCTTCGTTCACCGGCACATGAAAGCCCCGGCCGGCTCACCGAAGTGACTTCATTCGCGAACGCGAATCAACGTTTTCACGGCGCGGTTGCCGGCGGCCATCGACTGAAACAGCTCCGGAATTTTGCTCAACGGACATTCGCCATCCACGAAGTCGCCGGCCTTGATGACTCCGGTTTCAATCAATTCCATCGCGCGGCGAATGGTCCGCGGCGTGTGATGAAAGCTGGCGAGCAACGTGAGGTTCGAGTAGTGAATGCGCGCCGTGTCGAGCGAAACAGCCGCGCCACAAGGACAGCCGCCGAAGAAATTCACGACGCCGCCTTTGCGGACCAGTTGAACAGCCGCTTCCCACGTCTCCGACTTGCCGACCGCTTCGATGACAACGTCAAAAACAGAGCTCGCCGCGCTCGCGACTGCTTTGATCCAGTCCGGATTCTCTCCGATGTCCACTCCTTGACTGGCGCCAAGTCGTCGAGCCGTTTGCAGGCGTTTTTCCCCGCGGCCAACCACGGTGACGACGCAGTCTGAATGCTTCGCCATCGTGACGAACATCAGACCGATCGGCCCGGAACCGATGACCAACACACGCTGGCCTGCGCGCAGTTTCAATTCCTCGACACCCTGCACGACGCAAGCCAGCGGCTCAACGAGCGCGGCGTCGCGAAAATCTGTATCCGGTTTGAGATGCAACAGGTTCTTCTCCACGAGCCGCGCGGGCACGACGACCGACTCCGCGTAAGCGCCGTTGAGAAACAGCAAATCATCGCAGAGATTTTCCTGCCCCTGGCGGCAATAGAAGCACGTTCCGCAAGGAGCGGAATTGGCGACGACGACTCGATCACCGGCACGCCAGTTCCTCAGCCCGTCCGGCAGGTTGAGGGGCGCGCTGATTTCGCTGATCACGCCCGCCAGTTCGTGACCAAATGCCGCCGGCGGCGCGATCATCTTCGCATGATAACCGCGTTTGAAAATTTTCAAATCGGTCCCGCAGGTCAGCGCCGCTTGAATATCGATTCGCACTTCGCCGGGTTGAAGCGGTCGAGGCGCCACCTCCTGGATTTTGATTTGTTCTTTGCCGTGGAGAATTGTGGCTTTCACTTCGGCACATTAGCCGATGGATGGCGAAGCGTTCAATGTCGATTCCCAACAGATTGGGGCGGGTGGTGGCGAGCGCGAGCCACGAATTGTGCCGCTCGTCGGGAGCCCACGAGGGGCGCAAATCCGCTATTCAAACTGGAGCATGGACCCAGCCACGGAGTGGCAGGGGGATAGAATCCTGCTTTTGCACCGGGCTTTATTTCGCCGCTGCGCGGCTTTTAATCTTCCAACTCAAACCCACGGCCGACGCCGTCGGCTACGTTCTGTGGCTGCTCCGCAGCTCGTTGCCCCTGTCTTCACAAGCTGATTTGCGTTTCCGCCCGAGAGAGACCCGATTCGTAAGCTATCTGGGTAGATCTCGAGAAGGCGCTTTTGGAGATGATCAAGAAGCAATCGTTCAACACGAACATCTGAGGGTACCGTCACGCCGCCTGGCTGCCGCGATAAATTCGCGGAACGCGATAGGAAATCGCGGTCAACACCTCCCACGGAACCGTAGTGCACCAGGCGGCCAGCTCACCCGCTGTAATTTCATCGCCGCCCTGGCGTCCGATCAGCACCGCTTCATCGCCCGGCCTGACGGTGGGAACGCGCGAAACGTCCACCATCATTTGGTCCATGGTAACGCGGCCCAGCACTGAACAGCGTTTTCCTCCAACCAAAACCTGCGCCCGATTGCTGGCAGCGCGCAGATAGCCGTCGCCGTAGCCGGCGGTCAGCGTTGCGACGCGCATTCTTCGCCGCGCGATGAACGCGCGACCGTAGCTCAACGAGGTCC
>QHPA01000126.1 GCA_003218935.1 Verrucomicrobiota bacterium | reverse complement strand
TTCGATCCTGTCACTGCCGGAACATCGCGCCGCTGCGTTGCTGACGCTGGGCCTGCCAGGAATGCGATTGGTGCATTACGGCCAAATGACCGGCGCACGCATCAAATTGCCAGTCCAACTCCGCCGCCGGCCGCCAGAGCCGCTCCGATTGGAAATTGAAACCTTTTATCAACGGCTGCTTGCCTTGCTCAAGACCAGCGCGGTCGGTCGCGGCAAAAGCGATTTGCTGCGACCGCGTCCCGCCTGGCCCGACAACCCCACCGCGCAAAATTTTGTCGTCGTCCAGTGGCAGTCACAACCGGATTGCTTTGATCTCCTGGTCGTGAACCTGGCTCCACATCGCAGCCAATGTTTTGTGTCGCTGACCGTCGATGGCTTGACCCGGCGCAACTGGCTGTTGAAGGACCTGCTCGGCCATGAGGAGCACCAACGTTTTGGCGACGATCTGCAAAACCAGGGGCTGTATCTGGACGTGGATGGACATGGCGCCCAGTTGTTTCACTTCGCCCCCGTCTGACCGGATTTCCCGGCTGTAGCCGCCGACGTGAGGAGGCGGACCCGCGTTCGGCTTGCAAATCCGCCTCCGCACTTTGGGGGGCTACAACTCCGCTCTGATCACAGCACGCGAACGCGCCAGAAGCTGGCCGCATCCGGGGGCAAGGGCAGGGAAACGGATTGGGGATCGTTGGTCAGCGTTACGGAGGAAACAGTGGTCCAGTTGGTCCGGTCCAATGAAGTGATCTGCTGAACCTCGTGCGTGCGTCCCAAGGTGCCGCTGATGCTCAACGACAATGCCGTGCTCCCCCGCGTTAAAGTCAGCAATGGAGAGCGCGCGTTGGCCGACCCGATATCATCGCTGAAATCAGGAATGCCGTTGCCGTTGGAGTCGTTCGAATCGTCAATGGAAAGGAACCAGGTCAGATAATCCGCGTCCGGCGTGCTCAGGTCGCCGTCGTCAAACTCAACATAGCCATAATAGTTTGTCAGGACGGCCTCATCGCGCAGGAAAGTGTCGTTCGTGTAGGTCAACGAGCCGGCCGCGTTGGTCCATACGCCGGGTTGGAGTTCGAGTTGATTAAACCGGTTGGTGCCGGATTTGATGAACAGGAACGCGCCCGACAACTGGCTCGTGGCATCGCCGCTATTCGTCAGGCCGAGCGTGCCGGAGACATTCGTTGCCGCCGGGGTGTAGATCATCGTTCCGGCATATTCGATCAGTTCAAACGGGTGCGTGAAATCCCCGATGGGACCAAGCGTCCTGCTCGTGAAACGCAGAACGCACGTGCCGTCCTTCGTTCCCGCAGGACGGCTCCACGTCGCCCCGATCGTGCCACTGTCGACCCCCGGCGAATCGTAGGTGCCCATTGACGACGCGCCGGACACGGCTTGACTGACTTCAAAGAAGTCGGCGAACCCGTTGCTGTTGGCATCCGTAAACGCCGGCACGTCCAAATGTAAAACGCCGTCTTCGATGGTCTCTCCAGAAGAGGCGTCCCCCATGTGGAACACGCTAATGTGGTCGGGACTGGAGAATGTTGGCGCCAACTCTCCATTCGGCGTGTTCAAGCCGATCGTGCTCAGGTCCAAGGTGACGTCTCCCAGCAAGCCGCGATAGATTCCCTGCTGAAAGCGGAGCGACAGGCAGAATAACCGCGCCTGCGCCGTCTGCGCCGCGTGAGAATGGAAGGAAACGCACGTCAACAAACCGATCCCGAAAATCAGAAACCTCTTCATGCAACCATTGAGCTGAACCACCAATCACCTATGGACTTCAGTCAAATCCTTCATAGATTTCTTTGACGAAATAATCAATGGCAAAAACCTCCCGGCTGGCGCCGGCCGAAGCTGCTCTAAAGTCCGACATAAGTGCTTGAAAAAATTCAACGTTGCTCGCGGAAAGTTCGCTCGTTCTCGTCGTCGTCCTCGTTCTCGTCGTCGTCCGTTTCAAGGCGTTTCGAGGACGAGGACGAGGACGACCCACATCGGGTGGCGCTTCTATTGACATGCTCATGACACCAAGAACTTGCGTTCGTGTTAGATGCGCCCGGCGCTTTCACAAAGGTTGTTGTCCGACCGGCAGCCGGCCTTTAGCCTGACTGTCATGAACGGCCCCGGATTCGCTTCGCCGACTCTTTGCCTCCTCGGCGTTTTGGGATTTCTTTTCTCTCCTTGCCGGCCGAGCTGTCTCGCTCAGGTATTTCCTGGACAACACTGGACCACCCGCGCGCCTGAACAGGCCGGCATGTCGCCTGAAAAACTCGACGCACTGCGTGACCACGTCGGCGGACGCGGCTGTGTCGTGCGCCACGGCTTCATGGTCTATTCGTGGGGCGACCAATCCAAAAGCAGCGACGTGGCGTCCGCGATGAAACCGGTCGAAGATCACGACGCCAGTCCCGGCAACGCGAACACGCAATGCAACCAGGCGGGGAAACTGATGACGGAAGCGGTGCTCGATGGAGCAAACGGCTCTCAGGCCTCAACAACGCTCGGAATCAGCGACTCACGATTCACTCTCAATGGCAGGCCAGCGTTCCTCTACGGCATCAGTTACTACAGCGCGTTGGGAGCGAGTGAAGCCTTCATCCGCCGCGATCTCAATGACCTGCAGCGCTACGGCTTTAACTGGATTCGGGTCTGGGCGAACTGGCGAGCGTTCGACGCCGACGCCGCGGCTGTGGACGGAGAAGGCCGGCCCATACCAGCAGGATTGGAAAAACTAAAATGGCTCCTCGAAGAATGCGACCAACGCGGCCTTATCGTGGACGTCACTCTTTCGCGCGGCAACGGCGCGACCGGCCCGCCGCGCCTGCAAACTCTGGACGCCCACCGGCGCGCCGCTGAGACCGTCGTGACTGCTTTGAAGCCGCGGCGCAACTGGTATCTTGACCTCAGCAACGAAAGAAACGTCCCGGACAATCGCTTCACAAGCATCGACGACTTGAAGCAACTGCGCGAACTTGCCCGCCGGCTTGATGCCGCCCTGCTCGTCACAGCCTCTGACGGCGGCGACGTCCCGACGGATGAGCTGCGTGAGTATCTGGAGACCGTCAAAGTGGACTTCATCTCGCCGCACCGTCCGCGCGACGCCCACTCGCCAGCGCAAACCGAAGCAAAGACGAAAGAATACGTGGCGCAGATGAAGCAGAATGGCCGTGTGGTGCCCGTGCATTACCAGGAACCATTCCGCCGCGGCTACGGCACGTGGGAGCCGAAAGCTGAGGATTTTGTCGCCGACTTGCGCGGCGCGATGGCAGGCGGCGCTGCCGGCTGGTGTTTCCACAACGGCGCCGAGCACGACGCGCCGGATAGCCGGCCGCGCCGTTCCTTCGATCTGCGGGAAAAGCGATTGTTCGATCAGCTCGATGACGAGGAACGCAAAGCCATCGAACGGTTAAAAACCGTGGTAGGGCGAGATTCCGTCGAGCCCTGACCTGGGAAGGGTCCGCTCGCCGTGCCTGACGGATGTCGTACCATGCGCCGTTCTGTAAGCGCGTTGTGACGCGTCTTTACACCTCTCCGCTTGCCTCGTATTCTTGCCGGTCTGAGAACGAGAGACAAAGACACGCGTGCTCATCGGCATGAGGGGCGGATTTGACATGATCGCGCGCCGGATAACCGCTACTGCTCCGTTGATAACTGTGCTGGTCACTGCTCCCAAGCTGATAACCGCCCGCGTTCTTGCGAAAACCGCCCTCAAAGCCCGCCTCGTCGCCTGTGCGAACTTGATTCCCAGAATCGAATCGCACTATTGGTGGCAGGGCAAGATTGAGTCGAGCGCCGAGGTGTTGATCATCTTCAAGACGACCCAGTCGAAGCTCAAGGTGCTGGAGAAGCTCATCATCGCCAAACATCCATACGACACGCCGGAGTTCGTCGTGTTGCCCATCACCGCCGGCAACAAGCGCTACCTCGATTGGGTGAGCGCGAGCGTGAATCCCAAACGGTAGGGCGCGGTGTCGGTATGTGTCTAACGTAGCGGCGGCCATCCTGGCTGCCGTGGAGTGCGGCATCTTGCCGCCCGGAAAGAACGCCCGGTTGTTCGGCGATCTGCAAATAGCCGGACGCTTTGGGGTATGCGTGGGCTTGTTCCGGCGGGCAGGATGCCCGGCTCTACGGCGGGCGAGACGTCCGCCGCCACGCCACTAAACACACACCGGTGTCCCACCGCGCAGCGCCGGGCTGGATATAGCCCGTCGTACCGATTTAGAAACCCGGCTGGACTTACCACCCCGCTTCGCTTTTCATCTGTGCAGTCACCGCCCATGGAACACTGGTTGCAGAACTACGACCCGCTGAGGAACGCGTGTCTGTCTACGACCCTCGCGGCGCTTCCAGTTGTCGTCCTGCTCGGTGCGATTGCTTTCTTCCATATCCGCATCCATCTCTGCGCCTTGCTCGGTCTGGCAGTCGCGCTGGCCATCGCCTTGTTCGTCTATCACATGCCGGCCAAAGCCGCCGCTGCCACGACGCTTTTCGGCGCGGCCTACGGACTGTTCCCCATCGGGTGGATCATTCTCAATCTGATTTTTCTCTACCAACTCACAGTGAAGAAGGGATTGTTCGAAGTGCTGCGGAACAGCCTCGGCTCATTCGCTCCCGACCCGCGCGTTCAGGTCATCCTGATCGCGTTCTCTTTCGGCGCGTTCTTGGAAGGCGCGGCGGGTTTTGGCACTCCCGTGGCTGTCACCGCGGCGATTCTCATTCAACTCGGCTTCAAACCGCTGCAAGCCTCGGGGCTATCGCTCATTGCCAACACGGCGCCGGTGGCCTATGGCGCGCTCGGTACTCCGATCATCGCTCTCAGCGGAGTGACCGGGCTCGACCTGCATCATCTTTCCGCGATGGTCGGCCGGCAACTGCCGTTCTTCTCGTTGATTGTGCCGTTCTGGGTGGTCTGGGCGTACGCCGGGTTTCGCGGAATGCTTGGCGTGTGGCCGGCGGCGTTGACGGCTGGCGTTGCGTTCGCTGTTCCGCAATTTCTGGTCTCCAATTTTCACGGGCCGTGGCTGGTGGACATCGTTGCAGCCATTTGCTCGATGATCGCAGTCGCAGTGCTGTTGAAATTCTGGCGGCCGAAAGAAGCTTGGGAGGCACAGCATATTGCTGTCTATGAAATCAGGGA
>QHPA01000545.1 GCA_003218935.1 Verrucomicrobiota bacterium | reverse complement strand
CGGCGATGATGCGCAGTTCCAGCAGAAATTCGCCTTCTTCGCCGGGTTCGCCAGGCTGCGCGAAGCGCGGCGCCTGTCGCGCGGCGGTGGCAAAGTTGCGGTTGCCCAATCCACCGCGGCCGCCTTTGCTAAGGACAAATTGCTGGCCGTGGTTGGTCAGATCAGTAATCAACTCGCCCTTTTCGGGTGAATGAACTGCCGTTGATTCGGCCGGTTCCGCTTCGAGATTGATTTCCATGGCCCGTTCGCTGCCGGCGTAACGGAGGGTCGGCCGTTTGCCGGTGGAGAGCTTCAGGGGCGCGGGTACGGGTTTTTCGTCCGTCTCCGCGTCCGATGCGTCTCCCGATTTGCTTGACGCCAATCGCCAGACCAACGTGCCGCATGGGACTTTTACGAGCAGGTCTTTGCCCGCGTGGCCGTCCATGCCTTTGCCCATGCCGTTCTCGCCTTTCTCGGCGATGAGCCGCGGCTGATAATACTGAGCGATGAGGTTGTTCAGGTCGTGGTCGGCCTGCAAAATCACGTCGCCCCCGCGCCCGCCGTTGCCGCCGGCAGGGCCGCCTTTGGGCCGGGACGTTTCGCGGAGGAAGGCGATGCAACCCTTCCCGCCGTGACCGGCGCGCGCGAAAATTTTTACTTCATCGATGAACATGGAGCCAACGTAGCCCCCGAGGTCAGGAGGGGGGAAGCTATCTTCGCGTGCGGCTCACCATTCCGGCAATCCGCCGTCGGCGGCTACGCATACACCAACAAAAAAGGCGAGGCCAGTGACCTCGCCGTGACATTCATTCCGACAAATCTAGTTGCCAGCCGGAGCCGCGGGCGGCAACACGTTGATCCGCTTGCTGTCCTTGTCGAACAGAACCTTGCCGTCGATCAACGCGAACAACGTCCAGTCGCGGCCGGTGCCAACGTTTTTGCCGGCAACAAACTTCGTGCCGCGCTGCCGGACGAGGATGCTGCCTGCCGTCACAAGTTCGCCGCCAAATCGTTTTACCCCGAGTCTTTTGCTGACGCTGTCGCGTCCGTTGCGGACACTGCCGCCGCCTTTTTTGGGTCTTGTGGTAACCTTTGCGCCGTTTCATTTTGAAGGCGATTGTCTTCGGGCCGCGCTTGTGCGCCACCACGTCGGCAACTACGCTGGCCTGCGCGACCGTCGGCGAACCCACCGTCACTTTGCCGTCGTTGTTGACGAGCAACACGCGCTCGAAGGTGAACGGTTGGCCGGCTTCGACCGCCAGACGCTCGATTTCGAGCGTGTCGCCTGCGGTCACTCGATACTGTTTTCCACCCGTTTCCAATACGGCGTACATAGGAATTTCCATTAATCCATTAAAGGGAGGGTGATGAAACCAAGAACCAAAATTCATGTCAACGACTGATTTTGGCGCCCGAGTTCAAACGTTCAAATCAGATTTTGGACCATTGGGGGTAAGCCCTCAGCCACAGCGTGGCAGAAGAGGGAAGCCCACGGCGCGAGCCGTGGGGAAAAATGCGCCATCACCCAAAGCCCGGTCAGGACCGACAGAATTCCGTCCGACGAGAATTATCTTTCGCCGCTACGCGGCTCCGAATCTCCACACGCAAACCCACGGCTAACGCCCTGGGCTATCTTCTGCCGCTGCTCCGCAGCTAGTTGCAGACGTTTTGAAAACGGATTCGGGCTCAGCACCCCATAAGCCGCCTACCGGTAATCCTCCCGAATCGGGTAAAAGGCGTCGATAATTCGGCAGTCGGTGATGGCGCGACCGGAGTGGACAGCATTCGGAGGAATGATGGCCACCGAAGCCGGTCCAAGTCGGCGCGTTTCCCCGGCGATCGTGAGTTCAAATTCGCCATCGATCATGTTGACCACCTGTTCGTGGGGATGCGCGTGCTTGGGAAGGAGCGCGCCCGCTTTAATTTGCCAATGCGCAAACGTCATGTTGGCCGAATGCACGAAATGGACTTCGAAACCGGGAAAGATTTCCCGCAGCGGCTGGTTGTCGAGTTGGATAAAAGGCATAGATTCAATCCTGAGCACAACGTCGTCCGGCGCGAGCCGGACGACATTGAATCTTCAGCGTTGCGCGTTCAACACGTTGTCCGCGAGTCATAGGATTGTCCAGTTCGATTGGAAAGAGGGCCTTTCGGTAGTGGTACAGTTTGGTGGGGCGAGGCTACTGACGAGCCGGCTCGCGCGGACGCTCGCCCCACCGAAAATGCAAACTGTACCACTGCCGGCCTTTCGACTCGGTTGCACCAGGGAACGTTTTGCGAAACAATCCGACACCGAATGAAAGCGTCCGTCTGCCTGCGAATGGTTCTTGTCGCGCATTTCGCGATTGCGCCTCTCCCCTGCCCAAAGGCACAAGCTGAATGGTGGGAGCAGGCGCACGATAAATGGTATTTGAAGGACGATTGGAAGGCCGCGGAAGTGGAGCATTACACGCCAGCG
>QHPA01000125.1 GCA_003218935.1 Verrucomicrobiota bacterium | reverse complement strand
GCGGTCGTTGGCTTGAGCGCGCAATCCGCGCCGATGGAATCGAGGTGGCGGCGAAAGCGTTTCGCTTTTTCGCCTCTGGCTGTCGGATTGAAAATGACGCAAATACGCGGTGGATGACTCACTCTTGATCTCGCTGCTTGAACCGCATTCTGAGGCCAATGCATACCAGAATCACCACCAGGACACCCAAGTACGCCTCCAGGGCATCGTGAACACTGTTTGCCAGCACTCGCAAGGTCCAGGAACCTTTCGCCAGATTATAAAGACCAAACGGCAGCACACCGGCCAAAGGAAGCATCAGAATCGCCGCCCACTTGAGGTAGCTGCGCTTCTCCCGTGCGGAATAGAGTTTTGCGGATCCGGTTGACCTCTTTACCGCCGAGACATAAACCCAGACCAATAGCGCCAGCCCGGTCCAACTGGTCAGGTGCCAAAGCAGGCGGTACATCCTGAAGTGATAACCTTCCACGCGGAACAAATCTGTCTGAAGAAACGAAGAGCGTTCGACCAACCATCCGGTTTCGTGCGTAAACCCGTCCCAGAAAACGTGCGTCAGCGCTCCGATCAACAGCGAAACCGGCGCCGCGTACCACCATTCACCGGGTTTTCGCCGGCAAGCCGGCAGGAGCACGTCCCGGTGCGGAGCGGGCAGTCCTTTCAGCAGCGGTTCGCCCACACCGTAGAAAATCAGCATCACCAGCCAGCCGACCGGCAGAGAGAAGCCGAAGCAGCCTTGCAAGGTGTGGGCAAACTGACCCAGGCCAAGACCGTGAGCGCAGTAACTCAGGTCCGGCACGACGGCGCCAATCAACAACGCCGCAAAATTGAGATGCCTGGTGCAAAAGCGTCGCAGCGGCAGCACGGCAGCGGGATGAGCGAGGGGGACGTTCAATGACCGTCACAATGGCAGATTTGAGTCCTTCGGTAAAGCCGGAACAGGGAGAGGTAGTGCCCTGATTTGGTGGCGGCGGTGCTGCGGCACCGCCGTGCGCCGCGGCAGCGGCGCACCCACCTGAAACAGGACACTGCCCAGGGAGACGATTATCCAATTCCTGCTTGGTGTGACCGCAGGGCGGTGGTTCAATCCCTCCATGACCGACAGCGAAATTCCGAGCGCGGCCGCGCCTGACATCTACCGAGTTCAAACCAAAGCCCCCGGGCCAGAAGGCAGCCTGCCGTTGACCGAAGAGATGCTGCTCCAGCGTCCGAGCGGGGACATCTTCGGGCTGACGCAGAACGCCGGCATGGGCTGGGACCCGCGCGAACTCGGACGCAAACAATTCCTGATTCTCAGCACCCAGGGCGGAGTGCGCGCGGCAGACGGAACGCCCATCGCGCTCGGCTATCACACCGGCCACTGGGAAATCGGTTTGCTGGTCGAAGCCGCAGCCCGGGAGCTGCGCGCGCTCCACACCATTCCCTTCGCCGCGTTTTGCTCCGACCCGTGCGATGGCCGCACGCAGGGCACCGTGGGCATGTTCGACAGCCTGCCGTATCGCAACGATGCGGCACAGGTCTTTCGAAGATTGATCCGTTCGCTCCCCACACGCTCGGGCGTCATCGGCGTGGCGACGTGCGACAAAGGATTGCCGGCGATGATGATGGCGCTGGCGGGAATGCACGACCTTCCTGGCATGTTGGTACCGGGCGGTGTGACGTTGCCGCCGTCGAATGGCGAGGACGCCGGGAAAGTTCAATCGCTCGGCGCGCGGTTCGCGCACGGACTGATTTCATTGCCGGAAGCGGCAGAACTCGGTTGTCGCGCCTGCGCTTCGCCCGGCGGCGGCTGCCAGTTTCTTGGCACAGCAGCTACGTCGCAGGTCGTCGGCGAAGCGCTGGGAATGTCCCTGCCGCACACAGCGCTTGCGCCGTCGGGCCAGCCGGTCTGGAGGGACGCGGCCGTGCGTTCGGCACGCGCGCTGTGCGAACTCGAAACGCGGGGCATCACGATGCGCGACATTATTTCCCCGGCGAGCATTCGCAACGCGATGGTGCTGCACGCCGCGTTCGGCGGCTCTACGAATCTGTTGCTGCACATCCCCGCCATCGCGCACGCCGCGGGCCTGCCGCGACCGACCGTCGAAGACTGGATTGCCATCAACCGTCGAGTGCCTCGCATCGTGGATGTGCTGCCAAACGGCCCGACGCATCACCCCACCGTGCGCGTCTTTCTCGCGGGCGGCGTGCCGGAAGTGATGCTCCACCTGCGACGACCGGGCGCGCTCGACACCGACGTGCTCACTGTGACCGGAAAAAAGTTGGGCGAGGTCCTGGACTGGTGGGAGAAATCCGAGCGTCGCGCGCGGTTCCGCGAAATTTTGCGCCAGCAGGACGGCGTTGAACCCGACGACGTCATCCTGCCGCCGGACAGGGCGCGCGCCCGCGGTTTGACGAGCACAGTCACCTTTCCGCGCGGAAACCTCGCCCCGGAAGGCTCCGTCATCAAAAGCACGGCGATTGATCCGGGCGTGCTGGACGCCGACGGTGTTTATCGCAAGGAAGGACCGGCCCGCGTGTTTGTGCACGAAAGGGACGCGATGGCCGCGCTGAAAAAAAACAAAATCAAAGCGGGTGACGTCGTGGTGCTCATCGGCTGCGGCCCGCTCGGCACCGGCATGGAGGAAACGTATCAACTTACGTCCGCGCTGAAACACCTGCCGTTCGGCAAACAGGTCGCACTCGTGACCGACGCGCGTTTTTCCGGCGTCTCGACCGGCGCGTGTATCGGCCATGTCGGCCCGGAAGCGCTGGACGGCGGTCCGATTGGCAAAGTGCGCGACGGCGACTGGCTCCGCATCGTCGTTGACTCAAACAAACTCGAAGGGAGCGTCGATATTGTCGGCGAAGACGAGCGACGTTTCACGCCTGAAGAAGGAGCGCGAGTTCTGGCCGGGCGCGGTCCGCATCCGGAGCTTGCGCCGGATGCGGCATTGCCTGCTGACACAAAACTCTGGGCCGTGTTGCAACAGGCTGGCGGCGGTACCTGGGGCGGCTGCGTGTTTGATGTCGAGCGCATCACGGAACTGCTGGAGGCACGACGCAAGCCACGGCAGACAATTGGCCACGGGCGCAGATCTTAGCAGCCCCTGATGAGCCCCGTGCGTCTATTCTTTTGGACTGTCGGTTTGATGCTGTCCGCTCGCTCCGGCTCCGCTCAAACCCAGAAATTTGTCAGTCACTTTCCACTCGATGCTCCGGAGGCGCCCGCGGGGGTCCGCGTCGAGGCGCGCAGTGTGCCCTGGCAAAACGCCGAACGCGGACCGGTCGATGGCCTGAAAGTTTTCGCGCGCGAAAAATCCGGCGCGGTCTGGCTCGGCAGTGACCAGGGCGCCGCGCGCTTTGATTCTCACACCAGATTTCGCTGGGACCGCTGGCAATATTTTTACGGCAGGCGCTGGTTGCCCGGTGACCAGGTCCGCAACATTTGGGTGGAAGAGAGCGACCAGAGCCGCAGGGTTTGGTTGCGCACCGAAAAAGGCGTCTCGCTCATCGAGTGGCGTCCGATGACGTTGGAGGAAAAGGCGAAATATTTCGACGAGCGCATCGAACAACGTCACGTACGGCACGGGTTGGTCGCCGGTTCGCATCTGCGCGTCGCGGGCGACCTGTCCTCCAACGAAAGATTTTCGAACGACAACGACGGGCTTTGGACTGCGATTTACCTCGGCGCGCAGGCGTTTCGCCACGCGGTCACTCACGAGCCGGACGCCCGCGCCAAAGCGCGACGCGCACTGCAGGCGCTGATGCGATTGGAGGAAATCACCGGAGTCCCCGGTCTGCCGGCGCGTTCGTTGGTCTCCGCGGAGGAACCGTTGCCCAAGAGCGGCGAATGGCATCCCACGCCGGACGGCAAATGGCACTGGAAGGGCGACACCAGTTCCGACGAACTGGTGGGCCATTTCTTCGCTTATGCGGCCTATTTTGACCTGATGGCTGACGACGAGGAAAAAGAGGCGATCCGTAAAGTCGTTTCGCGCATCACGGATTATCTCATCAGGAACGATTACGATTTAATTGACGTGACGGGCAAGCCGACGCGCTGGGGTGAGTATTCGGAACGGTTCTTCCAGACAGCAGAAGGCAAATACGAAGCACCGTTGCGATCGCTGGAGTTGCTCTCGTTCCTGAAAACCGCTCTCCACATCACCGGCGACAAAAAATATGCGGAGGCGTATCAGGATCGGATCCGGCGCGGCTACGCCGATCACGTGCCGTGACTTCGGAAAATCTATCTGGACGGGCTGCGATTTACGTGGGGCCAGGTGCGCTCTGACATGAATCCGCTTTGGAATTACATCTCCGTCGCCGCTGGCGGCGGGCGCATGACGCCAGCGGTCCGCGAGGAATCTCAGCGAACATTGGAGCGAATTCCGCTGGACCTGATCGAATGGGGTGTTCGCAATTCGCATCGCATTGACGTTCAGTTTCAGAAGGAAAAAGACCGACACGGGTATCTGCAACTGACCGAAGTGCTCGCGCCCGATGAGCGCGCGGTCGGGAAGTGGAACAGCAATCCCTACATCCCCGACAGTGATGGCGCCGGGCACGGCGAGGACGACGGCGCGTATTTTCTCCTGCCGTACTGGATGGGCCGCTATTACGGCTGGGTGAAATAGAACCTCTCGTAGCCGCCGACGTTAGTCGGCGCACTTGTTTGCTTTTCGAGGCAAGGGATTAGCGCCGGCTCAGGTCGGCGGCTACGGTTCTGGGGTTCAACGCGCGAATCGTCTCGGAGAAATCTCTCCCATAGTATGGGGAGAGAACGCACAGGACTTTGTGCGCGCCTTGCCCTCACCGCGTCCCTCGCCCCCTCCGAGGGGGAGAGGGTGGCCGGCAGGCCGTGAGAGGGGCGGTTCATCGAGAGGGACGGTGTGAGGGGCACCTGGTTCTTTATGGGAAATGACTTTTGGCAACCGCTCTAATCGGACGCAGCGGGCCGTTGCGTGCAGCACGCCAGCGGCGTGCGCTCCCTGATTAGAGTGCTCCTTGTCGAGAAAAAATCTGGTGCCCTGAAAAACAATCTTCTACACTCTGGCCGCATCCACGCATGCCCCGCCTGCTCCATCTGCTCACGAACCTTTTCCCCGTCTGGGTCGTGCTTGGAGGAATCCTGGCGCTGATCCATCCGCCGCTGTTTACGTGGTTCAGCAACGAATGGATTACCTGGGGCCTCGCCGTCATCATGCTCGGCATGGGCATCACGCTCAGCGTGGATGATTTCAAACGCGTGATGAAGATGCCGCGCGCCATCGCCGTCGGGATTCTGGTCGGCTGCTGCCCCGGTGGCACGGCGTCGAACGTGGTGAACTACCTGGCGCGGGCCAATGTCGCTTTGTCCGTTCTGATGACGATGTGCTCGACCTTCGGCGCGATTGTCATGACACCGCTGCTGACCAAATGGCTTGCGGGCACGCTCGTGCCGGTGCCGGCCTGGGGACTTTTTCTCAGCACCGTCCAGGTCGTGCTCGTGCCGTTAATCCTCGGCCTGGCGTTGCATCATCTGACGCCGCGACTGGTTAAAACTGTGCTGCCGGTCGCCCCGCTGGTTTCGGTCATCACCATCGTGCTGATCTGCGCCAGCATTGTTGGCGGCAGCGCCGAGCAGGTCAAAAAATCCGGCGGCCTTTTGCTGCTGGCGGTCTTTCTCCTGCACGCCGGGGGATTTTTCCTTGGTTACCTGTTCGCCCGCGCGCTGGGCTACGACCAGATTATTTCACGCACGATCTCGATTGAAGTCGGCATGCAGAACTCCGGCCTGGGCGCGGTCCTGGCCCGCCGCCATTTCAACGATCCGTTGACCGCCTTGCCCTGTGCCATCTCGGCGACGTTTCACTCTGTCATCGGCAGCATCCTCGCCGGCATCTGGCGGCTCCGTCCGCCCCGAACTCAGGTTGGGGAGCACGCCCGCCCTCGGGCGTTGTCGGACACGCCTCGCGTCCGGCCGTCCGCCGACTGAATCTGCCAGGCGGTGCGGGGCCAGTGCGTGGCGCCGATTGTTTTCCGCGAGGGCGCGGAAAACTGCGCCCGAGGCGGGCGCGCTCCCCATTTCAACTTCGGTTTTGGAGTCAAGCTGCGGGACAAAAGTAATCCCTTTTCTCCCGGCAGCTACCGCAAATTCGACAGTATGCGTTTCATCTATCGAAACATCTGCCTGTGCCCCTGCTGCCAGGTTGCGCGTCGCTTCGCCCGACCGATCTGATTAAGTGTCACTTTCGGCGATGTCTCTTTCTCAACTCTCGCAGGCCGCGATACCATGCCGAAGCTACCCAAGCCAGCGCAAAGCAGCGGCCGATCCAAAGAAACCATTCCGGGTGATGGGTGACAAAGAACGATACGACCACGATGAGCAGGCAGATCAAAGTGCCAGCGATCAGGAGCGCGCGTATCTCCTGGTCTGAAGCCTGCTCAATGGTTTTTCTTCTGCCGGCAGGCATTCGATCTTTCAATTCGCTATGGGTCGCGATGAGGCGAGTAAGGGTGTATGCCTCTCGACTCGACGCGTCAAAGGTTGGGAACACTGCGGATGTTCGGGATCGGCGCATTGGAAATAATGGTGATGCCGAGTTTGGAAAAGTCCCAGTTCGCATCCACCAATTGCTTCCATTCCTTTAACCCGAACCATTTTGAATAGGGCTGAAAAGTGGTCATTGTTCCGCCGACTCCGGCTCCTTCGGGCGGGAGCTGCACTTCCTTCACTTCGAAGAAATTGAGTCGGAATTTTTGGCACACGACTTCTTGATAATCCTCACTGACCTCAAAATCCAAAATGATTCTGAAAACGTAGCGATCCTCAATCAGCGCGGACGCCATAACGTCTGGCCTGAACTTTTTCAGCGCCTCATCCCATACCAGGCCACCGGACTGCCGAGCCGCAGGCCAGTGGGCCAAAAATTGTTGCCATGCCAGGCTTTCGGCATTGGTGTTCGCAGCCAGCGCGCCGTAAACAGCCTGTTTAGCCATGTTGTTGCGTTTGTCCGTCGCTGCAGCGTTGCTCATAATCTTGTTTCCAACATAATCACACCCGACCATCAAGAGCGCGTACAGGATCGCGGCGAGAGATAGGAATAAACCCAAAAAGGTTGCGCCGAATCGTTTCGTGGAAGTTGTCACTTTCATCAAACGTCCTCTTTCGCCGGTTAACACTCTAAGACTCCGGCATGGATTGGCAAACGGAAAGGGGAGTCCAGGCAGGCAGATCAGTTTTTGAGAGCGGCGGTAAATAGACGCGGAACGGCGGTAGAAGGTAAGCCCGCAGCTCAGCCGTGGGTCGGGGTATTGGAAATCGGAAGCCGCTACGCTGCGAAAGAAAGTTCTCGTCGGCCCGGAATTCTATCGCCCCTGACGCGGCTTTTGGCGATGCCGCGTTTCTCCCCACGGCTCACGCCGTGGGCTACCGTCTTCCGCCACTCCGTGGCTGACGGATTCCCACGGATCGCTTCGATTCCATTCGTGCCAATTCGTGGAATCCGTGTCTGATCCCTTTATTCAGCCCTGTTTCCGCGCAACAAATTGGCTTCATCCCAATTACTGTTGCCCTGGCACGGCAAATTGTTAAAAGCAGGCGCGTGAGCCACAATTACCTGGCCGTGTTTGTTGAGCTGATCGAGGCGCCGTTCCAGCACATCGAAACGATCTGGGGCATCGTGCCGCTTTACTCCGGCCTGTTGCTGAACGAAATGACTTCGGGCAGGGCGAGTTTTCGCACGGCGATTCAGACGGGGTTCAGTTTCCTCTGGGCCGGTGCGCAATGGCTATATCCTTATTTCCGCGCGCGCCCGGCGGGCGCGCCGCGACTGGAATTGGACGCGATGCTCCCGATCAACCTGGCGGTGACGTTTCTGGTGATCGGTCTCGGCGCAGCGGCGCTGGTCAGCGGCATCCGGAAAAAATATCCGAAATACGGCTCGTTCCTGGGCTACACGCGATTCAGCAATTATTTCATGATCGTGCTCTTCCCCATCCAGGCGCATCTACCGGGAATGAATTGGACCTGGGACCGGTTGACCGCCATCGCCCTCTTCGCCGTGCCGATCTGGCTGGTGCTGCACTTCGGCCTGATGCCAATCCGGAATCGGAAGTGAGCGGATCGGATGAAACCAAAGCCGAACACGAATGGACACAGATGAACGAGGCAACGAAACGCCTTTTTATCCGTGTTAATCGGTGTTCATCCGTGGTTAAAGATTTTGGCGGTCTTTTAATGCGGCCAGCAACCGGTCCAGAAACGGATGCTGCGATTCCTTCAGCTTCTTGCGCGCCTCAGGCATCGAGAAGAACCCGACACGATCAATTTCCGGGAAGCTTTGAACGCTTCCCGATCCTGGCGGCCATTCGAGTTCGAAGGTGTTGCTCTTCAGCGGCTGCGACCCGTCCCAATCACCCGAGAACGCCCAGGCGTGGACGATCTTTCCGCCCTTTTGTTTGATGGCGCCGAGTTCGATGAACTCGCCGCGAGGCGTGCTGCCGGTTTCCTCTTTGAACTCGCGAATCGCGGCCGCGAGCAGGTCTTCGCCGGGTTCAATCTCCCCTTTCGGAACGCTCCAATAGCCGTCGTCCTTGCGCGTGAAAAACGGCCCGCCCGGATGCGCGAGGAAAATTTCCACTTGACCGTTGCGCGCGCGATACATCAACAAGCCCGCGCTGGTTTTTGACCGGTTCATAAGTCCCGTTGCGCTTTCATTTCAAAATGCAACGCCCCGCCGAAAAGGAAAGAACGAAACGCGGAAATCAGGGCTCGCGAGTACGCGCGCCCCACCAGGTTCAGGGGAAGCCGCGACCTCGACCTCGCATATTGGTTTGCGTTGATCGCGAAAAGGGATTAAGGCCTTGCGCGAACCCATGAACAGCCAGCCCGCACCGGGAGACTCTCAGCGTCCTCATCTGCTTCGCCGCTTCGGTTTGCTGCAAGCCACGGCGCTGAACATGACCAACATGATCGGCATCGGGCCGTTCATTACGATTCCCGCGCTCATGTCCGCGTTAAACGGACCCCGGGCAATGCTCGGCTGGCTGGTGGCTGTGCTGATCACCATTCCCGACGCGTTGGTCTGGAGCGAACTGGGCGCGGCGATGCCAGGTTCGGGCGGCAGTTATGTTTATCTGCGCGACGGTTTCGGGCGCGAAACATTCGGCCGGTTGATGGCCTTTCTTTTCGTCTGGCAATTCATTCTGAGCGGCCCGCTGGAAATTGCTTCGGGCTACATCGGCTTTGCGCAGTATCTGAATTACCTTTGGCCCGGCGTCACGACGGAGCACGGGCTGTCTCTGGCCGGTTCGGTCATTGTCATCGGCCTCGGCATTTTCTGCATCGCGCTGCTCTATCGGCGGATCACTTCCATCGGCAAAATCACTGTGAGCTTGTGGATCGGCACGTTGCTGACGACCGGCGCAGTCATTCTGACCGGCGCACTGCATTTCAATCCGAAACTTGCTTTCGATTTTCCACCGGAAGAGTTCAAGTTTTCGCTGGGTTTTCTGTTCGGCCTGGGCGCAGCCACCCGGATCGGCGTTTACGATTACCTTGGCTATTACGACGTTTGCTTCATCGGCGATGAAGTCAGGGACCCGGGCAAGGTCATTCCACGCTCGATCCTCATCAGCATTGTCGGCGTGGCGCTGATTTACGTCGCCATCAACTTTTCCATCATCGGTGTGGTTCCGTGGCGGGAATTTGTTCCGGCCACCGACCCGCCCGCGCCGGTGGTTTCACTGCTCATGGAAAAAATTTATGGTTCCAAAGTCGCAGCGGTTTTTACGCTGATGGTTTTATGGACGGCGTTTGGCTCCGTGTTTGCGTTGCTGCTGGGGTACTCGCGCATTCCGTATGCGGCGGCGCAGGACGGTTATTTTTTCAAAATTTTCGCTCGCTTGCATCCCAGCAAGAATTTCCCGCACGTTTCCTTGATCGTGATCGGCGTGGTTTCCATCGTGTGCAGTTTTCTGTCGTTGCAGACCGTCATCGACGCCCTGCTGGTGACGCGGATTCTGGTGCAATTCATCGGCCAGATTTTCGCCGTGATGCTCCTGCGCGAACGTGCGCCGGGGATGCAGAGGCCCTACCGCATCCACTTGTATCCACTTCCCCCGTTGATTGCGCTGGCGGGTTGGTTGTTCCTTTTTGGTTCGGCGGAGACCTCGCTCAAAAACTACGGCGCGCTCGCGCTGTCGCTGGGCGTCGCGCTTTTTTTCGTGTGGTCATGGCGCACCCGACGCTGGCCGTTTGTATTCGCGTCGAAAGAGGTCGCCGCCGGAACGAAACCCAGCGACTGAAGCATCAAAGAAATCTC
>QHPA01000124.1 GCA_003218935.1 Verrucomicrobiota bacterium | reverse complement strand
TCCAGGAACTGGAGAGCGAAATCGCCAGACTGCGCGCGCAAATGGTTCCGCCGTTGCGCCGGCGTCTGCCCGAAACACGCACCGCCATCACCCATAAGTTCGACATTGCCGGCCACGAAGGTTACCTCACGGTCGGCTTGTTCGAGGACGGCCGGCCCGGCGAACTGTTCATCACCATGGCGAAGGAAGGTTCGACGATTGGCGGCTTGATGGATTGCATCGGCACGTTGACCAGCATGGCGCTGCAATATGGCGTGCCGTTTGAAGCGTTGGTAAAGAAATTCGCGCATCAGCGGTTCGAGCCGTCCGGCTTCACGAAGAACCCGGACATTCGCAACGCTTCGTCCATCATTGATTACGTGTTTCGCTGGATGGGGCTGCAGTTTATCCCGGAATTTCGCGAAGCCAACGGCGTCAAGCAGCCGGACCTGCCCATCCCCGGCCTGCTCGAGGAGATCAAAAAAAAAATAAATCGGCCGGTCCCGGAACTGCCACTGTCTGATGACGAGACGACCATTACCACGCGGTCGGCAGCCACAAACGGCGGATACCGTCATGGCAACGGACCCGGCGCGACGCAGGGCCGTGCGATTACGAGCATCAGTGACGCCATTGCGCACTTTCAACAGGACGCGCCCGCCTGTCCGAACTGCGGGCACGTCACGGTCCGCAACGGCGCGTGTTTCAAATGTCTGAATTGTGGCGAAAGCTTGGGCTGCTCCTAGCTTCCCCGTGTCGGGAGGAACCAGCCGGGGCGCCTTTTTCCGGCTGGTCGTCGTAAACCGCGCGCCACTGCGCGGTCTACCAAGGCGCGCCGTGCGATTTTTCGACGGCGCGCTCTGTAACGTTGATTGGCTTCACCACGCTTTCCGGCTGCTCTTGCCGTGCCGCGTCGGCCGCGTATTTTAACTGGTAGTGTCTTAATTTCAAATCTGAGCTGTAGCGGCGCTCTATGAGCGCCGTTTTCGGCGGTCACAGACCGCCGCTACAACCAAATTAAGACACTGTCTCTTGACTCAGCGGTTTAACTTTTTCCTGGGCTATGGATAAGATCACTTACGCTTCGCTCGGCTCACTCGGGGAGGAATTCCATCAGGCTTTCGACGCGGCGCTGAACCAGGTGCGCGGCAAACTCGGCGGCACGCACCCCATGTTCATTGCCGGAAAGCCGAAGCACGCCAAAGACGGCACGTTCGCCGACGCCGCGCCGGCCGACACGCGCACCCTGCTCGGCAATTTTCAGCGCGGGAACCGCGACGAAACGCGCAAAGCCATCGCCGCTGCCAGGGCCGCTTTCCCGGCGTGGCGGGACCTCGGCTGGCGACAACGCGCCGCGCTTTTGCGCCTGGCCGCCGGCCTGATGACGCGGCGTCAGTTTGAATTCGCCGCGCTCCTCAGCCTCGAAGTCGGCAAGAACCGCTTTGAAGCCATCGCCGAAGTTTCCGAGGCTATCGACCTCATCCTCTACTACTGCCAACAAATGGAGGAACACAACGGTTACGAACTGCCCATGGGCGGCTCCGGCTCCGAGCAGACCCGCAGCGTGCTGAAACCCCACGGCGTCTGGGCCGTGGTCGCGCCATTCAACTTTCCGCTCGCACTGGCCACGGGCATGGCCGCCGGCGCGCTGGTCGCGGGCAACACCGTCGTTTACAAACCGGCCAGCGACACTCCCTTCTCCGGCATTTGCCTGTACGAAGTGCTGCGCGACGCCGGGTTGCCGCCGGGAGTGTTTAACTTCATCACTGGGCCCGGCAGCGCGGTTGGCCATGAACTGATCGTCAATCCGGGTGTGGACGGCTTCATTTTCACCGGTTCAAAGCCGGTTGGCCTGAAAATTTATCATCAGTTTGCCCAGACGGCGCCGAAGCCGTGCATCACGGAAATGGGCGGCAAGAACCCGGCCATCGTCATGCCGTCGGCCAATCTCGATGACGCCGCCGAGGGTGTCATGCGCTCGGCGTTCGGCATGGGCGGTCAGAAATGTTCCGCCTGCTCCCGACTTTACCTGCACCAAGACATTTATCAGTCCTTCATGGAATTGCTCGTCGAAAAAACCGGCAAGCTGAAAATCGGCGACCCGACGGCACGCGACACTTTCCTCGGCCCGCTCATCAACGACGTCGCGATGAAAAAATACGCTGGTGCCGTGCGTCTCGCCAGAAAGGAAGGGCGAATCGTCTTTGGCGGGCGCGCTCTGTCCGACGGCGACTTTGCCCGCGGCCACTTTGCCGAACCGGCGATTGTGGACGGCGCGCGCAAAGACTCGCGTTTGTTCCAGGAGGAATTTTTCGCGCCTGTATTGGCCGTGGCCAAGGTCAAATCGCTCGACGAAGCGATCAAACTGGCCAACGACAGCGAGTATGGGTTGACGGCCGGCATCTTTACCAGCGACCAAAAGGAGCAGCAAAAATTCTTCGACGAAATCGAGTCTGGCGTGACTTACTGCAATCGCCGCGGCGGCGCGACCACCGGCGCCTGGCCGGGCGTGCAATCGTTTGGCGGCTGGAAAGGCTCCGGCTCGAGCGGCAAGAGCGCGCTCGGTCCTTATTATGTCGCCCAGTTCATGCGTGAGCAGAGCCAGACGCTGATCAAGAAATAAACTTAAACTGGCCTTGGCCACGCGTCCGCGTCAAAGGGGTCGGTCAATAGTATTGACAAGTCAGTCGCGGATTGAGAGAGTCTTGTCCATGGCGCGCAAGTTGAGAGTCCAGTATCCGGGGGCGATTTATCACGTCATGAATCGCGGGGACCGGCGGGAAGCCATCTTCAAAGATGACGCCGACCGCGAGCGTTTCTTGGCTACGCTCGGGGAGGCTTGTCTTAAAACCGGTTGGCAGGTGCATGCGTATTGTCTGATGGCCAATCATTTTCATCTGGTGGTCGAGACGCCCCAGGCCAATTTGGTGCCGGGCATGAAATGGTTTCTGGGCACTTATACCAGCCGGTTCAATCGGCGGCACAAACTGTTTGGCCATCTGTTCAGCGGACGTTACAAGTCGTTGATCGTGGACGGCAGCAGCAATGGGTATTTGCGGACGGTGTGCGATTACGTGCATTTGAATCCGGCGCGGGCGAAGTTGCTTTCAGCGGAGCAGCCGTTGCGGGAGTATCGGTGGAGCAGTTGGCCGGATTATTTGAAGTCGCCGGCCAAGCGGGCGAGTTGGTTGCGGGTGGAACGGTTGGTGGGAGAGTATCGGATTGCGGAGGACAGTGCGGCAGGCCGGAGACGATTGGAGGAAGCGTTGGAGACTCGGCGCGCGGCGGGGAAGGGTGCCGACTACAAGCCAATCCGCCGGGGTTGGTTTTTCGGGGAGAGAACGCTGAAGGAAGAATTGTTGGCGGCAGTGAGGGCCCAGGCCGGCCGTTGGCATTATGGAGAGGAGTTGCGGGAATCGGCGGAGGCGAAAGCGGAGCGGATCGTGGCGGAGGAATTGAAGCGGCGCAAGTGGGACACAAGCACGTTGGCAGAGCGACGCAAGGGTGATCCGGTCAAGGTTGCCATGGCGCGGCGGTTGCGAGATGAAACGACGATGACCCTGGCGTGGATAGCGCAGCGATTAAATATGGGAACCAAAACGTACTTGGCGCACCTATTCTACTGGCAGCACCGAAACAGATGAAGAAGCATGATACTATTGACCGACCCCTTTTCGGAGCCAATTGGGAGGGAATTGAACTCACACCAGTTCGCGTAGTATGAGAAGGGGTCGGTCCTTGGGGTCAGAGATCACAAACGGGCTGTTTCCAGCCACGCCGGCGCGGTGAGGACATCGCGCCCTACCGCGTTGGAGCCATAAATCATGGCAGAACGAACTGATTCGACACGGCCGTCCTCTGACACTCGCGCGCTTTCGCGACCACCGGTGCGCTGGTGGCCTGCGATGGTGATCTTCGTGGTGGCCGTCCTGACGGTATTCTACTTCCGAGTCATCCGGGAGGATTCACAGCAATGGCGCAATCTCTACACAATGGAAACCTGCATTGTCGCTATCCTGTTACTCCTGCTTTGGGCGCTCTTCTGGTCGCGACTGCGCTGGAAAGTTCGGTGGATC
>QHPA01000546.1 GCA_003218935.1 Verrucomicrobiota bacterium | reverse complement strand
GAGTCAGTTCTTCAGTGGGTAATCGTTCCGCAAGTTTCGCCGCAACGGCGGGTGGAAGGAACGTGCGGCCTGCATGCACTTCGCGAATGCACTGAAACAGTTCTTCCCGCCGCACGTCCTTGAGGAGATACGATTTTGCGCCGGCGCGCATTCCTCGGTAAATATCCTCGTCGCCATCATACGTCGTGAGCACGATGATGCGGGCATTCGGCTCGGCAGCTCGGATTTGATAGATCGCGTTCACGCCGTCCATGCCCGGCATTCGCAAGTCCATCACTGTGATGTCCGGCCGATGCTGTTTCCAAAGTTCCGCCGCCTGCTGTCCGTCGCCAGTTTCAGCGACCACGTCCATGTCCGCTTCCTGTTTGATGATCGCCACGAGACCATCACGGACAACGGTGTGGTCTTCTGCGATCAGAACGCGGATGACATTCGCCTTCCGCCCTGCGCCCACGCGTTTTTTCTGTCCGGGATTGGAACCGAAAGACGTGTCGCCGGCTCGCATCCTCTCACGCATGTGCGCCTCCGTTGTCGGGCTTTTCTTTGGCCGAGTTATTCAGAATGATCTGAATCTCTGTGCCTTGACCTGGCATCGAACGCAGAATGAATTGTCCCCCTATTTGGTCAACGCGTTCCTTCATGCCGAGCAAACCAAAGCCTTCATGTTCCGCATGCAGATCAAATCCAGAACCGTCGTCAACCAGACGAAATTGGATTTCTTTCGTGCCAATCGTTAAAGTGGCTCTGAAGTTTTTCGCTTTCGCGTGTTTGATCGTATTGGTCAGAGACTCCTGGGCAACTCGCAGCAAGCCCTCTTCCCATCCAGCAGGCATCGCTGGCTCATCTCCTTCCAAATGAAATTCCGCTTGCAAGCCGCTGCCATTGGTCATGCGCTTTAGCAAATCATCCAGGGCCATGCACAAAGAGGCGTGTTGAAGTGAGCGCGGACGCAAAGCGAGGACGGAACGGCGCGCCTCTCCCAGTCCGACTCTTGCCATATCGCCCGCCCGCTCAACGCGGTCTGTCGCTTCGGCGAGGCTGTTTTGCGCAATCGCACCTTTCGCCGCCTCCAGTTGCATGATGACGCCGGTGCAGATGCATCAACTGAATTACCAGTATCGCCTGATGCGCCAGCGCCCGGGTCAATTCGATTTCCTCCCGGCGAAAAGTGCGCTTCTCTTGAAAGCGGACCGCCAGGGTGCCTGCCACCTGACCGGCTACCAAAATGGGAACAAAGAGAACCGCACAGACACCCATTTCCCGCAGGTGATTCATTAGAACAGTGAAGGCCGGGTCCGGATCAATGTCTTCCACGACCCGATGCCAGTCACCGGAACCAATACACATCCGGGCGGACGCTTGGTCGATGTCTTCCATCATCCCGTGTTGACCGGTTCGGAGCACCTCGCGCCAGACCGGATGATGTTGGGGAAGCATCGAAAGCCTCCCGGCGGGATGGACCGCTTCTTCCCGGGTTTGATACCGGCCATTCTCGATGATGGCGATCATGTCGAACCGCGCCCCGTCCTCATTTCTATTCCACGCGGCAATGCTGTGCGCCTTCGTTTGCTCAACAATAGTGCGCAACACATGCTCCAGCAGTCTATCCGGCTCGGACTCGCGGGAAAGCGCCGCGAGCGTGCCGGTCAGCGCCTCGACCTGGCCACGAGCAAGGTGTTCCGACGCATGCAG
>QHPA01000123.1 GCA_003218935.1 Verrucomicrobiota bacterium | reverse complement strand
TCATTCCTTCATCACTGCGCGAGTACTACCATGACGGGCTGGCAGAATACCTGATGACCGGCGTGGGCAGTCTGTTGGGACGGCCAATCGAATTGACCGTTATGCGCTCGGATGGAACGGAATTCCGGGCCGAACTGGCCATCACCCGCAACTCGTGGGAGGAACCCACGATGTACACCTGTTTCCTCCGCGACATCACCGAGCGCAAACGCGCGGAAGAGGAAATCCAAAAACTGAACGCAGACCTCGAACAGCGGGTGATTGAGCGCACGGAGCAGTTGGAGGCGATCAACAAGGAACTGACCTCCTTCACCTACTCCGTCTCGCACGATCTTCGCGCGCCGTTGCGCGCGCTGCAGGGGCTTTCCAACGCGTTGCTGGAGGATTACGCGGCCCGGTTCGATGACATCGGCAAGGACTACTGCCGCCGAATCGTGACCGCTGCCGGTCGGATGGACACCCTGATTCAGGACTTGCTCGCCTACAGCCGGCTCAGCCGGACTGACCTGGAATTGAAAGCGGTCGATCTGGCGCTGGTGGTGTCCGATGTGAAGCACCAGCTTGAATCCGATCTGCAGGAAAACAAAGTGGAGCTGGCCGTGGAAGGTATTCTGCCGGCGGTACTGGGCCATCGCGCGACGCTGGGACAGGTGATGGGAAATCTGGTTTCCAACGCCATCAAGTTTGTCGCTCCCGGCGTGACGCCGCGTGTGCGGATTCGGGCGGAGGAGAGTGGCGACTTTTTCCGCTTGTGGGTTGAGGACAATGGCATCGGCGTTGCCCTGGAACATCAGGAGCGTATTTTCCGGATTTTCGAACGGCTTCACGGGGTGGAAACCTACCCCGGCACCGGCATCGGCCTGGCGATTGTTCAAAAGGGAGTCGAACGGTTGGGTGGTCGCGTCGGACTTGAATCGGCGCAGGGTGAAGGGAGCAGGTTCTGGATCGAACTGAAGAAAGGGCAGACATGAACCCCAAGGAATACGTCGTTTTGTTGGCGGATGACGATCCCAATGATGTGTTTTTGCTCCAACGCGCGTTTCAAAAGACCAACATTGCTAATCCGCTGCGCGTAGTGCGCGACGGCGAGGAGGCGATGGCGTACCTGAGCGGACAAGACCAGTACGCCGACCGGCAACTCCATCCGCTGCCGGTGTTGTTGCTGCTGGATCTGAAGATGCCGCGCAAGTCGGGGTTCGAAGTGCTGCGCTGGTTGCGCCAGCAGTCGGGATTGAAGCGCCTCCCGGTGGTAGTGCTGACTTCCTCCAACCAGAATCCGGACATCAACAAGGCGTTTGATCTGGGAGCAAACTCGTACATCGTGAAGCCGGGCGGATTTGACAGCCTGGTGGAGATGGTGAAGAATTTGAACCTGTACTGGCTGATTCTAAACGAGAAACCGCAACTGAGAGGCGGATGAAGAGTGCCGGATGTTCGATCAAGGGAAGTTTTATGAAAGACCAGTTACGCATTCTGGTGGTGGATGACAATCCGGATGACCGCGCGCTGGCTATTCGCGAGTTGCAGCGCGATTTTTCCAACCTCCTGATCGATCAAATAACCGACGCAACGAATTTTGCCCTGGCGCTCGAATCCGACGGCTGCGATCTGGTCATCACCGATTATCAGTTGCGCTGGTCCGACGGGCTGGCGGTGCTGCGGGCCATCAAAAATCGCTGGCCCGATTGCACTGTCATCATGTTCACCGGCACCGGCAGCGAGGAGGTCGCGGTCGAGGCGATGAAAGCCGGGCTGGATGATTACGTGCTGAAAGCGTCCAAGCACTACGCCCGTTTGCCGGGCGCGGTGAGGCTTGCCCTCGAACGAAAGGCGCAATGGCGTGCGTTGAAGGAGGCGGAGAGCCGGTACCTGGCGCTGTTCAACGACGTTCTGATCGGGCTTTGCAAAACCACGCCGGAGGGAAAAATTATTGATGCCAATCCGGCCATGCTCCAAACGCTCGGCTATCCGGACCGCGACACGTTGCTGAGCGTCAATGCCAATGACTTTTATGTTGATCCCGGAGATCGGAAGCGATGGCAGTTGTTAATTGGCCGCGATGACGCGGTGCGCCGCTACGAAACACGGATGCGCCGTCGCGATGGCTCGGTTATCTGGGTGGAGGAAAACATTCGGGCCGTGCGCGACACGGAGCGCCGCGTGCTTTACTTCGAAGGCAGCGTGGAGGACATCACCGAGCGTCTCAACCTGGAAGCGCAACTCCGCCAGTCCCAGAAAATGGAATCGATCGGCCAGCTTGCCGCGGGCGTGGCGCACGATTTCAACAATATTCTTACGATCATCAAAGGGCACACGGACCTGCTGCTGGCCAAAAGCAGCGTCTTGCCGGAGCTGCAGGAACCGTTGAAGAAAATTTCCGCGGCGGCCGATCGCGCGGCCAACCTGACGCGTCAATTGCTGACCTTCAGCCGCCGTCAGATCATTCAACAGCGCCCGCTGGACCTGAACGAAGTCATCAGCAATGTCGCCTCAATGCTCGAACGAACGCTCGGCGAAGACATTGTTCTGAATTTCGATTTGGAGCGTGAGCTTCCGGCGATTTACGCCGACGCCAGCATGGTCGAACAAATCGTCATCAACCTGGCCGTTAACGCTCGCGACGCGATGCCCCGAGGCGGACAGCTGATCGTCCGCACGGCCGCCGCGGACATTGACGCGCAGTACGTTCAGAAGAACGCGGAGGCGCGCGTAGGACAGTTCGTCTGCCTGAGCATCACTGACACGGGCTTCGGCATGGATACGCAGATCCTGAGCCACATTTTCGATCCGTTTTTCACCACCAAGGAAGTCGGCAAGGGCACCGGCCTGGGGCTGGCCACGGTGTATGGCATCACCAAGCTGCATCGTGGATGGATTGAGGTGTCGAGCAAAGTGGGCGCGGGAACTGTGTTCAGAATTTTTCTGCCGACGACTTCCAAACAGGTTGAGCCGGCGACGATGAAATCGACGGAGAAGGATGTTCGCGGCGGGAGCGAAACGATCCTGGTCGTGGAAGACGAGGCGGAATTGCGGCTGTTGGCCCGGCAGATTCTGGAATGTTACGGGTATCGGGTGTTGGAAGGCGCCACGGGAGCCGAGGCGCTGAGGCTTTGGCCGCAACACGCCCAGGAGATTGATTTGCTGTTGACGGACATGGTGATGCCCGAAGGCATCAGCGGCTGGGAGCTGGCCGGGAAATTGCGGACGGAGAAACCGGACCTGAAAGTCATTTGCACCAGCGGCTACAGTGTCGACCTCGCCAAAATGAATTTCGACGCCCCCCAGGGGATTCGGTTTTTGCAAAAGCCGTTCAAGCCCCAGTCACTTGCCCTGGCCGTGCGGGAATGTCTGGACGCCTGAGCCAGCCAGTCCAGCGGGCGAGTCCAAACCTTGCGCAGCACCTGGCCGTCCACCGCAACTCCTGTTCGTCGCGGCCGCTCAGGCACGCGTTTTTTGTCCGTTGCGAGTGGGCCTTTATTTCCCGGGACCGGGGAGAAGTCATCGCGCTGGAAAGCGGGTTGCCAGGGGCCGGCACATTTTTTTCCGTTGGCGGGAAAAGAATAATCACTTGGCGGAGTGAATGAGAAGCCCGCGTGTGCCCTCTCTGTGAAGGGTCAGCTTGACAGTGACGCCGCATTTCAAGAGGCTTCAACTGTTCCGTTCGCAGCGATGGAGTCCATGACCTGATGAAAACAACGCGTCCGAAATATTTTCCCGCTTTCGCCATGGCACTGACCGCCAGCCTTCTGACGGCCTGCGTTTCGACACCAAAGGAGGCTGGATTTGTTTCCCTGTTCGACGGCAAAAGTCTCAACGGCTGGAGGCTCCTCGGCAAAAAGGGAGACGGTTATGGCGTCAAGGACGGCGTAATTTATTGCGCCCGCGGCGGAGGTGGAAACCTGCTCACGGAAAAGGAATACGCGGATTTCATCCTGCGATTGGAGTTCAAACTGGAGCCTGGCTCAAACAACGGTGTCGGCATTCGCGCGCCACGCGAAGGCGACGCGGCTTATCTGGGAATGGAAATTCAAATCCTCGACGACGATGCGCCCCAGTACGCTCACCTTCGTCCGGCGCAATATTGCGGGTCGGTCTATGACGTCGTTCCGGCGCGGCGCGGCGCATTGAAAAAGGCCGGAGAGTGGAACGCAGAGGAAATCACCTGCGTTGGTCGCCTGGTGAAAGTGAAGCTCAACGGCCGGGTGATTGTCGGGGCCAACCTGAACGACATTACCGACCCGAAAATCCTGGCGAAACATCCCGGGATGTTGCGTGAGCAAGGCCACGTCGGTTTTCTCGGACACAACGACTACGTCGAGTTCCGCAGCATCCGCATCAAGGAGCTGCCCCGTTTCCCGCGGAACAATGTGGCGCCGGAAGGGTTCGTCCGATTATTCGACGGAGTGAGCCTGGCCGGCTGGAAAGGATTGGTTGCCGACCCGCCGAAGCGCGCGAAGATGGCGGCGGCTGAACTGGGCGTGGCGCAGGCCAAAGCCAATGGTCTCATGAGGCGGAACTGGAAAGCCGTTGACGGCGCGCTGGTCTATCAGGGCCAAGGCTTTGACAACATTTGCACTGCCACAGAGTACGCCGATTTTGAACTGCTGGCGGACTGGAAAATCAACGAAAGCGGGGACAGCGGTATTTACTTGCGCGGCAGTCCCCAGGTGCAAATCTGGGACCCGACCGGCGGCAAAACCAACCCAAAACACGAAGGTTCCGGCGGTCTTTACAACAATCAGGAAAATTCCAATGCCCCCATGAAACTGGCCGACCACTATCCGGGCGAGTGGAACCATTTCGACATTCTCATGACCGGCGACAAGGTCTCGGTCTATCTCAACGACGCGTTGGTAGTGCACGACGTGACGCTGGAAAACTACTGGGAACGCGACCGGCCGGTTTACCGGACGGGCCAGATCGAGTTGCAGGCGCACCAGAGTCCGGTCTGGTTCCGTAACATCTACATTCGCGAACTGCCGCGACAATAATCGGTCTCCGTAAAGATTTATGAACCGTTCACTCAATCGCCGACAATTCATCACGCAAACCGCTGCGGCCGCCGCGGGCGCGTGGCTGGCGAGTCGCCCAATGCAGGCCCGTAAAATTTCGCCGAATGAAAGGCTGAACATTGCCATGATCGGCGTCGCCAACCGTGCGGGAGATGACCTCAAGGAAGTCAGCAGCGAAAACATTGTCGCGCTCTGCGACATTGACGACAACTATCTTGCGGCGGCGAAGCAAAAAT
>QHPA01000122.1 GCA_003218935.1 Verrucomicrobiota bacterium | reverse complement strand
AAAAACCGCGCTCGTTGAAGAATCCGTGGTCGATGGCGACGTCGAAGCAGCGACACGATTTGGCGTTGAACAGGCGGTTGGCGCGGTACGTTTTCATAAAATCGTTTCAGCAAGCGCTTCTTTCCGCTGTTCACGCGGAGATTGCAACAGTCCGGCTATTGCACCGCGCCACCGTCCCGCCGTTCGGCCACCCGCCGCAGCGTCTCTTGCAATTCGGTGATTTTGGGGGGCTTGTTCAAGACGCCATCCACGTGCAGAGGCAAATCCTCTTCTCCTTTCATCAGCGTGGCCCAGCCGGTCATCATGATGATCGGCGTGGAGGGAGATTCCTTTTTGAGGATCTGGGCCAGTTGACGGCCATCGAGATGCGGCATGCCCAAATCAGTAATGACAGCGTCAAAGGGTTTGCCGTCTTTTTTGGCGGCCCGGAAGGCGTCCAGTCCGCTCTGGCCGCTATCGGCGACGTGGACCTGGTGGCCGTCGCATTCCAGAATCTCCTTGAGCAATTCGCGCAACAGCGGTTCGTCGTCGATGAACAGAATTCGCATCGACGGCACGGTCACGGCAGCGGCTGGGCCTTCGATGAAGGCGGTCTCGGTGGCTTCGCGCACCGGGAAGATCAGGCGCATGGTGGTGCCTTTACCGGGCGCGCTGTCGATTTCGATGGCGCCGTCGTGACGTTGCACCACGCCATAAACCATCGCCAGACCAAGGCCGGTGCCGAGCTGTCCTTTGGTCGAGAAAAACGGTTCCAGGCAATGTTTGCGCGTCTCTTCGTCCATGCCGACGCCGCTGTCAATGACTTCGAGGACAACATGGCTGGGGGTTTTGGAGCCGCCGCGCGCATAAGCCCAGGCGCCGACCCGCGTGCGCAGGGTGATGATGCCGCCCCTGGGCATGGCGTCCACGGCATTGAAAATGAGGTTGGTCAGCCCCTCGCGCAGTTCGCTTTCCGTGCCGATGATTTCCGGCAGATTCGGATCGAAATCATTTTTCACTTCCACCGAGATGCCGCGTTGCTGAGAGATGTCACGCCAGCGCGGGCGGGTGAGTTCGATGACCTGCTGGGTCAATTGATTGAGGTTGACCGGCAGCAGCGGCTGGTGCTCCTCGCGTTTCCGGTAGAAGTCGCGCATCCGCGTGACGATGTGGGCGACGTCGTCGCTGGCGGTTTTGATGTGGTTCAAATATCTGTGGGCGGCCTCACTGAGGTTCTTCTCGTTCCTGAGGAGCAGTTCCGCGAACCCCGACACGGGGGAGAGGGCATTGTTGATGTCGTGGGCAATGCCGCTGGCCATTTGTCCCAGGGCACGAAGACGCTCGTGCTGCATGACGGCCTGCTGGGTCTGGCGGAGTTCGTCGTAAGCGCTTTGCAGTTGCGTGTGCAGTCGGGCCTGATGCGCGGCCAGCGCGACGTGTTCGCAGAGCGTGCGCAGAAATTCGCATTCGCCGATGCTGAAGCCGTTGGCCTTGGCGCGGGCGGCGATGAAGACCCCGAAAAGATTCTTCTCCACCATCATCGGCACCACGACGGCCGAACCCATTTGTGTCTGAACCAGTTTCTTGAGAAGCGATGCCTCGGTTTTCACGACCTCCGGCTCGTAAAGGAGCTCACCCTTCAGGCACGCCTCCAAGCCTGTTTCCGCGATGGGCACCGCCAACTCGTCGAACGAGATCATGTGGGCGGTGGGCGACTGGCTTTTGAGTCGCGAGGCGGCCTGGCCCAGCGTGCCCGCTTGCAGGTTGAAGAGGTACACGGTTCCGTACTCGATGGGGAGATGGAGTTCCAACTGGCCGAGCACGACGTTGAGCACGTTTTCCAGATCCATGCGCTCGGAAATGGCGTGCGTGATCTGGTTCAACAGGCTGATGCGCGTGAGTTGCTGGTGCAGATCGCGCTCGGCCCGTTTGCGCAGGATGGAGTGGCGAATGGAGCGCTCGAGCTGTTGCGCGTCGAACTGGCCCTTGACGAGATAATCGGCGGCGCCGGAGCGCATGGCTTCGCTGTCCACCTGGTGATCGCCCAGGCCGGTGAGCAGGATGATGGGGGCTTGACAACCATGGACGACGGCAGCGCGCAGCAACTCGAGGCCGTTGCCTTTGCCGAGGCGGTAATCAACCAGGTAAACTTCGTGCCGGTCCTGATAAATGGCCTCCAGGCCCGTGTCGTAGTCTTCCACCCATTCCAGCTCGAAATTGTCGCCGCGGATTTCGGCGAGGAATTCCCGCGTGAGGACGTAATCGTCCTCATCGTCCTCGACAAGCAGCACTTTCAGACGCGGATCATCCATGGCGGTCGGCGTGCCGGGGGCCCGGCAGTTCAACGATTTCAAACCAGTATTTGCCGAGGGCCTTCATGACTTCGACCAGCGCCGAAAATTTGACCGGCTTCGTGATGTAGGAATTGACCCCCAGGTTGTAGGAGCGGGCAATGTCTTCCTCGGCCTTGGAGGTGGTTAACACGACCACTGGAATGTCCCGCAATTTCGGATCGCTCTTGATTTCGCGCAGCGCCTCGCGTCCGTCCTTGCGCGGCATGTTCAAATCGAGCAGGACCAGGCCGGGCCGCGGCGATTCCTTCGGGTCGGCGTATTTGCCGCGGCGGCGCAGATAATCGAGCAGCTCTTCGCCGTCTTCCACGCAGCGGAGGTCGTTGGCCAGCCGGCTTTTTTCCAGCGCCTGCCTGGCCAGCAGGCGGTCGTCCGGGTCATCGTCAGCGAGCAGGAGGGTGATGGGTTTGTTTTTCATGCGACGACTTCCTTCGCCTGTTTGCGCGGCAAAGTGACGACGAAAGTGGAGCCTTCGCCCGGCGTGCTTTTCGCGGTGATGCTGCCGCCATGACGATCGGCGATCTTGCGGCAGATGGCCAGGCCGATGCCGGTCCCTTCGTAGGCGCTGCGACCGTGCAAACGCTGGAAAAGAATGAAGATGCGGTCGAGATACTTTTCGTTGAATCCGATGCCGTTGTCCTCGACGGTGATCTGGCAAACTTCTTCCACCTGTCCATTGGCCGCGGACTCCCGCGCAGGCTGGTTCACAGCCTGGCCGCGGACTTTGACGACCGGCAGCCTGCCTTCCTGATGAAACTTGAGCGCGTTGCCGAGGAGGTTCTGAAACAACTGGCGCATTTGGAGTGGATCGGCATCAATCGCCGGCAATTCGCCCAGCTCCACCTGCCCGCCGCTCTGCTGAATCCGCACCTCCAGGTCGGACAAAACCTCCTTTGCGATTTTGTTGAGGTCAACCGGCTCGAAGGGATTGGCCTTGGTGGTCACGCGGGAAAAGGCCAGCAGGTCGTCAATGAGGGTTTGCATGCGCTTGGCGGCGGCCTGCATTCGGTCAAGGTAATCGCTGCCTTCGGCACCGAGAGCCTTCGAACAGGCGGCCTTCAAGCGGTCACCGAAGGCCTGCACTTTGCGCAACGGCTCCTGCAAATCGTGGGACGCCACGTAGGCAAAGTCCTGCAACTCACGGTTGCTGCGCTCCAACCGCAAGGCGGTGGCTTTTAATCTTTCCTCGGTCTGCTTGCGTTCGGCGATTTCCAGTTGCAGCTCTTTGGTGCGTTCCTGGACGCGGTGCTCCAGATATTGCCGGCCTTGCTCCAACTCAGCGTCGCGCGCCTGGATCTGCGCCAGCATCTCATTTAAGCCGTCGATGAGTTCGCCCAGTTCGTCATTGCCCTGCTTGACGGCCCGCAGCGAATAATTCTTTTCCGCCGAGACGGCTCGCGTTGTTTTGGCCAGATGCAAAATCGGCTGCGAGACGACCCGTTGCAGGCGGAGGGAGAGCAGCCACGACACGCCGAGGGAGATCAGCAACACGACGGCGACGATCTTGGCGTATTGCTCGAGACGCGCGTTCAATTCCAGCAGGTCGGACTTCAAATAAACCGTTCCCAGGTCGCGGCGATCCGGCGGATTAATGACCTCGTGAAACAGTTCAACATAATCGTCTTTGAACGACTGGGTGTTATACAGCGCGGTGGGCGGCGGGAAATCCTCCTTGACGTCCGGGCGCCGGTATTTCGCCAGCGCTTTGCCGTCGCGGCTGTAGATGCAGGCAGCGACGATGTGTTTTTGGGTCTTGAGTTTGTCGAGGATTTCGGTCGCGGCCTTTGGCTCCTTGAAAAGCAGGGCTGCGGTGCTTTGCGAACCGATCATTTCGGCTTTGTCCGTGAGGTCGTCCACCATATCCTTGCGGAACTCGCCCACTTCGCGAATGACAAACGCGGCGCAGGCCAGCAGCAAGGCGGCGCTGCTGGTGAGCATGATGATGGCCATCAGCTTCTGTTTGAGGGAGACGTCTCGGAGGAAACGCATGTTATCTTTTCTCGTCCGGATGTTCGATCTTAATAATCTTCGCGAGGCTTAACAATTTCGAACTGATCTTCAACCGCGCCTGCTCAGCGGCGTCCAGATTGATTTCAAGTTGCAAGCTGGTTCCATTGTCGAGGAAATTGATGATTCCGCCCTCGCGCACAAACGCTTCAGTCTCGCTCACCGTCAAGGCACTCGCGCCTTTGAGCGGTTTGAGAACCAGCGGCAGATAATTCTTTTCTGACGAACTGATGAAAAGAATATGGCAGGATCTCAGTTCGGCAAGCTTTCTGGCTTGCTTCACGGCGAGGTTGTCCTGGCGCCGGCCGGGAGTTTCCTCGCCGCGGAATTCCAGGGCGCCCTTGAACCGTTTGATTTCCAGCTTGCGCCCGTTCATCGTTTTGCCTTGGAGCTTGTCCAGCTCCGCGCCGAACGGGTCTTTGC
>QHPA01000121.1 GCA_003218935.1 Verrucomicrobiota bacterium | reverse complement strand
ACCCACCTGAAGCAAATTAGGCCACGGCCCGAATGACATTCTTGATCGGCGTTCAGCTCGAAAATCTTGTTGGATCCGGTTTATTCGTGTTGATTCGTGTCCATTCGTGGTTAAACAACCAAATGGAAATTGCTGAAATCACTTTGAAACCGCGCCCGCGCCTGCCGGAATGGCTGCGCGTCAGGCTGCCAACCTCGGACACCTTCGCGCGCACGCGAGCGTTGCTCGATGAGTTGAACCTGCACACGGTCTGCGAGAGCGCCAGGTGCCCGAACCACTGGGAATGCTGGAGCAAAGGCACGGCGACGTTCATGATCGCCGGCGACCGTTGCACGCGTGCCTGCCGCTTCTGCGCGGTTGCCACCGCCAAACCGTTCGCGCTGGAAGCCGACGAGCCGGCGCGCGTCGCCGAAGCGACTCGCCGGATGGGGCTCAACCATGTTGTGATCACGGCGGTGGCACGCGACGATTTGGCTGATGGCGGCGCGGAACATTTTCGCCGCACGATCGAAGCGGTGCGCGCGTTGAACCATGGCATCGTCATCGAAGTGCTCGTGCCTGACTTCAACGACCGCGACGAGTCCATCGATACGGTCCTCGCGGCGAACCCGCACGTTTTCAATCACAACCTGGAAACGGTGCGCCGCCTCACGTCGTCCGTGCGGCATCGCGCGACCTACGAACGCTCGCTCAGCGTGCTGGGCAAGGTGAAGGCGAAGCGCGGCGGCACGATTTACACCAAGTCCGGTCTGATGCTTGGCCTGGGGGAGACGGAAGAGGAATTGTTTCAGGCGATGGAAGATTTGCGCCGGGTCGGCTCTGACATTCTCACACTGGGCCAATACCTGCAGCCGACCCGGAAGCATTTGCCGGTCGTCGAGTTTGTTCCGCCCGGAAAGTTTGCCGAATACAAACAGGTCGCCGAAAGAATGGGCTTCGCGCACGTGGCGAGCGGTCCGATGGTGCGCAGCTCATATCACGCGGATGAATTTGAGTTGCGAGCAGGGTCCTCACAGCGGGCGTCAGTCAGCCGCTGTTCGCCAGAGTTGCGAATGGCAAAGCCGTCGTTATCTGACTCGTCAGCAGTTGAACTAAAACGGTGATCAGCGCGCTCCGACAAGAGGGCCGCGTGGAGGGAAAGGGAGCGAGTCCAGACTAAATCGTCGCCGACTGCTTGTATTCGGGCACGAACACTTCCGCCTTCGGTTTCATCGCGCGCAGTGTTTCCCCGAAAGCCATTGCCTGTGATTCTTCGCCATGGACGACGAAAATCTTTTTGATGTCGCCGGTCAGAGCGTCGACGTAGCGGCGCAATTCATTTTTGTCCGCGTGGCCGGAAAAGGCGTCGAGCGATGCGATGCGCGCGCGGACTTCGTGCGGTTCGCCGAAGATGCTGACGGGGTTCTGGCCGGAAAGAATTTGGGCCCCCAGGGTGCGCTCGGCGCAATAGCCGATGAATAAAACCAAGTCCTCCGGGTTGCCGATGTGGTTTTTCAAATGATGCCGGATGCGGCCGGCTTCGCACATGCCCGAGGCGCTGATGATGATCGCCGGTTCTTTCAGGTCGTTCAGCTTCATCGAATGCGCGACTTCACGGATGTAAGTCAGATTTTCCATGCCGAATGGATTTTCCTTTTCGCGCAGAAATCTGGAGATGGCATCGTTGAAACATTCCGGGTGCAGACGATAGACCTCGGTGGCGTTCACGCTCAGCGGGCTGTCAACAAAGATAGGCACTTTGGACAGCTTGCCGTCGCAGGTGAGCTGATGCAGCGTGTAAACAATCTGTTGCGTGCGGCCGACGGAAAAGGCGGGGATGATGACTTTGCCTTTTTTGTCGAGCGTGTCGCGCACGAGCCGGCCGACCTCTTCGTTGGCGCTCTGCTTGGCTGAATGTTCCCGGTCGCCGTACGTGCTTTCGATTTGCAGGTAGTCAACCTGCCCAACGCGCTCCGGATCGCGCAAGATGTCGTCGTTACCGCGGCCGAGGTCGCCGCTGAACAGAAAGCGGTACGTGCGGCCGGCGTCGCGAACATCGAGGACAACCTGCGCGGAGCCAAGGATGTGCCCGGCATCGCGGAAAGTAACGGTGACACCGTCGAGGACAGGGAAGGGACGATCGTAGTTGATGGACACAAACTGGCGAACCGCCCTTTCAGCATCCGCGGCAGAATAAAGGGGCTCGACCGGCGGCTGGCCTTTCTTCGCCCGTTTTTTGGAGACAAACTCGGCGTCGGCGCGTTGAATTTCGGCGGAATCTTCGAGCATAATCGCGGCGAGATCGCGCGTGGCGAACGTGCAGTAAATGTTTCCGGTGTAGCCTTGGCGGCAGAGGTTTGGCAGATTGCCGCAGTGGTCGATGTGCGCATGGCTGAGGACGACGGCATCGAGCTCGTGCGGATCGAACGGGAAATTGCGATTACGCTCGACGGATGCGTCACGTTTACCCTGGAACAAGCCGCATTCGAAGAGGAGGCGTTGCTGATTGATTTCGAGCAAGAAGAGGGAGCCGGTTGTGGTGCGGGTGGCGCCGAAGAAGTGGATTTGCATGGAGCCAGGATGACGGGCAAAGATCAAGGTTCAAAGTTCAAAGTTTGGTGTCGCATCTGTTTTGGGTTTCGGATATTGAGATGTCACAGCCTGTAACCAGCGGCGACCATGAGGGGTCATCAGGCAATGTGGCTTCGCAATTATGGAACCAAGTATGGCTGAGGTCGGCCTCGACATGGCGGCCTGTCTGGAGCGCGTGCGCCAACGAGACGAGGACGCGGCGCGGGCGCTCGTGCGCGAGCTTTACCCGCTGGTCATGAAAATCGTGCGCTCACACCTGCCGCGGCGGACGGACGAGGAGGATCTGGCGCAGATGGTGTTTGGCAAAATATTCGCGCACTTCGACCAGTACTCCGGCAGCGTCCCGTTCGAGCATTGGGTTTCGCGTGTGGCGGTGAACACCTGCCTCAACGCCCTGCGCGCCGAGAAATGCCGGCCCGAGTTGCGTTGGGCCGACTTGAAGGAAGACGAGGCGGAAATGATTGAGAAAGTGGTGGCCACGGCGAAAGGGCCGGACCCGTCCGCGCAATTGATCGCGCGCGAACTGGCGCACAAGATGTTGGGAACGTTGTTGCCCAAAGACCGCCTGATACTGACGATGCTGGATTTGGAAGAGCGTTCGGTGGAAGAAGTCAGAGAACGGACCGGCTGGAGCGCGTCGCTCATCAAAGTTCGCGCGTTCCGCGCGCGGATGAAGTTGCGCAAGCAGTTTGCCAAAATGATGGAGGAATAACGATGAAACCCGATTTCTGGAAACGTCTGGCAGAAACGGCACGGCGGGCACCGGCAGGACCGCCGGCCGAAATGCCGTTTGGTTTTGACACCCGTGTCATTGCCGGTTGGCGCGGGCGGCAGGAGCCGGAAGAAGCGTTGCCGTGGAGGTTGTTGTTGCGAGGGGCGTTGGTGTGCGCCAGCCTTATCCTGCTGCTGAGTGTAGCCATGAATTATCAGGCATTGAAGGAACGTGAGCCCGGCTCGGTGGCCATCGCTGACTCCGCGATTCGAATGAGCATGTTGCCATGAGTCATTTGACCAAAAACAAAATCGTCGTGTATCTGGCCGCGATTTTCCTCGTCGGCGGCGTGACCGGCGCTGTCTTGGGCTGGACCGGCGCCAAAGAAAGATGGTGGCACCCGCCGGATGGCAAGACGATCTGCGACCATGTCCGCCATCGTCTGCAATCCGAGCTCAATCTGAGGCCGGACCAGGTGCGGGAAATCAACCCGATTCTCGAGAAACGCGCGAAGGAGATGGATGCCATTCATTCGCGGACGATCAAAGAAATCGAGGAGCTGATTCGCAGTACCAACGAAGAGATTGCCAAGGTGCTCGGCCCGGAGCAGCAGCAGAAACTCGATCAGATGGAGAGAGAGCGGGAGGAATTCTTCCGCAAACGGTCCCATCACGGCCCGCCGCCAGGCGCTCCCAGGCCGGGCGGGAACGGTCTCTAGCTCAATGGCATTTCCGGTTGCCGCCGCCCCGGCCGAGTATTTACAACAATGCGCGTAACCAAACAATGTTTCGAGAGCCAGCAGTCAAACAGTAAACAAAACAAAACGATTCGACCCACAAAAAAAATCCTATCCTATCGGCTGCTGCGGTTGAAAGTGGTTCGACAGACGTGGAAGCGCCGGCTACCACAACAAACCATTTGACTCGTTGATGCGAATTCAGACCGGTGCCTTCGGCATTTCGCTGCTTTCGAACAGCAGGATAAAGATTCTATGGCCGTAAAAAAGAAATCGAAGTGGTTGAAGTGGCTGTTGGTCGTCTTGGTCCTGACAGGCATCGGCGTCGGGGCGGTCGCCTACGTGAAGCGTCCGAAGGACGAGGCGCTGGATTTCAAGACGGTGCCCGTCACCAAGGGCGAAATTACGCAGGCGGTGACCGCCAATGGCGCGCTAAACCCGGTCCGCACCGTCACCGTCGGGAGCCAAATCTCCGGCATTATCACCGAACTCAAGGTGGACTTTAATTCCAAGGTACGCGAAGGCGATGAGTTGGCCAAAATTGATCCGGCCACCTACGAACGGGCGCTCGCCCGAGCAGTGGCCGACCTGGCCAACTCGCAGGCCGGACTGGAATTGGCCAAGTTCAATGCCAAACGCGCCAAGCAACTCTATGCCGACAAGCTTATCTCGGAATCCGAATTCGAGCAGGCCGAAGTCGCGTTGCAGCAGGCCGACGCGAACGTGAAGATCCACCAGGCGTCGGTTGACAGCGCCAAAGTGGACCTCGACCGCACGACAATTTATGCCCCAATCAGCGGCATGGTCATCTCGCGGAAGGTCGATGCCGGCCAGACTGTCGCGGCCAGTTTCAACACGCCCGAGCTCTTTACAATCGCGAATGACCTGACAAAGATGCAGATTGAGACGTTGGTCAGTGAGGCCGATGTCGGCGGCGTCCAGGAAGGGCAAAAGGTGACATTCGCGGTGGACGCCTTTTTTGGTCGCAAGTTTTCCGGACGGGTGAACCAGGTCCGTTTCGCGCCGATCACCAACCAGAATGTTGTGAGCTATACTGCGGTCGTTGAAGTGGACAATAAGGATCTTAAGCTGCGCCCAGGCATGACGGCCAACGCCACGATCATCACTGCGCAACGCACGAACGTCCTCTTCGTTCCCAACGCCGCACTCCGTTTCCGGCTGCCGGAGAACGTCGTTGTTGGTTCGACCAACGACACCATAGCCAAGGCCGTTGGCACAAAC
>QHPA01000120.1 GCA_003218935.1 Verrucomicrobiota bacterium | reverse complement strand
CCGGGTTCGGGCTCGAATTTTCCACGAACCTGAGCACGACGAACTGGCAGCCCGCCGCGGAAACCTCGGTTTCCAACAGTCTCCGCTGGGGGCTTACGGCGCCGGTCAGCCCGCCGAGCCGCTTCTTTCGTTTGAAGAATCACCTTCAACATTTTGGATTTTGGGCAGGCTCAGTGGCGGCGGGTGGGTCCATCATTGAACAGCGCGGCTTTGTCAACTTCACCATGGGCGCAGGCCCGGGGCCTTCCGCAGACCAGGCCGTGGCCTTGGGAATGAAACTGATGTTTTTTGCTCCGGACTTTACCGATCCCAATGTTCAAGATCAGCTCGACGCGATCCGACCCTATGCCACCAATATGTTCGCCTTCTTCACCATGGACGAACCCGATTGCGTCGCTGGGGGAAACAACGCGAGGTTGGATCAACTCCTGGCCTCCATTGAGTCTCAGATCAGCCAATTGAAATTGTCGTTCCCGGACGTGCCAGCGATGATGACCGTTGGTTGCGCCTTTTGGAGCTATAGTAATTTCCGCATTCCCCGCGGTATCGATTATATCGCGGTCGAAAGTTACGGGAGCTCGGGCAATCCCGGCACGACTCGAACCGAATGGATGTCCAAACTCCGGTTGTTAAAGTCTTACATGAACAGTTCTCAAAGAATCTTCCTGATGCCGGGCGCCACCGAAGGGTATGGGACTGAATCTCAGCTTATCCAAAAAGCAAACGATATTTACACTTACGCGCAGACCGATCCGTTGGTCGTCGGAGTCTTCCCATTTGACTGGTACAGCGACAATTATGATTGTGCTGGTGCAGGCGTATTCTGCGGGAACGGGGTTCCGACCACCAATTACTCTATCAAGGTCATCGGCAACCGCAGTGCGCGCGATCTCCCCAACTTGCGCGCGCGCTATACACAGATCGGTCAATCCATCATGAACGGCGCTTTTCTGGACGTGGGGGCGGGCGGTCCCTGGATCCAATTCCTGGGCGGTTCCAGCTTGCCCGCGTCGCCTTGGATCTCCTCCCAAAGCGGAGGAACAGCCGGAACAACGCTTATCGTCGATTTTTTTGATCCGGACCTCGGGGCCACGAACCAAGCGCTGCGAATCAACTCGGGCGCGAATGCGAGAGAATGGAACGTTGGACCGTTGGCCCTGGATGAATTGGCGGTCGGCGCGCGATTTCGCCTCGTCGCCTTCAGCTCCACGGGCAAAGAGAATCTGTTGTGTTTGACCACCCACTCCACACCTTTGTCTCCGGCGCCCGCCATCACGCTGGTCAATGGCCGTTACAAACTCTGGAATTATGTCAACTCGGATACCAGCTTGATGGACCTCGGCCCGGCTGTAACCAACGCCTGGCATACCGCCTATCTCTACGCGCGGAATGACGGGAAGGTTAAGTTGTGGTGGGATGGGAATCCGGTTTTTGACGGCTTGGCGCCGCTGGTCAATCCGTTCAATGCATATGTCGAATGGGGAAGCGGCTCCTGGCAGTTCGACGCGACGACCACTGTGGACTTTGATTGGGTCGCCTATGGCAATAACTTTTGACAGCTTGGCGCCGCTGGTCAATCACATCCGGGTGACGCTCAGCCTTCGTTCAGGCGTGGATTTGATCTTCGCAGGCCCGGAATCTTTTTGACAGGAACAATTGCTCCGACCTGGTCTCCGCCAGTTGCAGCGATCTTCGGAAGTAGCCGGCAGCAGCCAGTGGATCGTTCAATTGCGCCTCGAATTCGCCCAGCACGGCATAAAGCAGGTAATACGAATCCAGCTTTTCCCTGCCTTGAATGGCCGCAACCGCATCCAGGCCCGCTCCTGGCCCGTGAATGTTTGCCACCACAATGGCACGATTGAGGGCGATGACCGGCGAATCATCGAATTCGACCAGGCGATCATACAGCGACAGGATTTGCCGCCAGTCCGTGGACTCATAATCCTTCGCCGCGCAGTGACTGGCGGCGATGCCCGCTTGCAGATGATACTCGGTGATCTCTTCACCCGCAGCCGACTGCGCGAAGTGAAACATGCCCCGCGCGATCATCGGTTGGTCCCAGCGCGTCCGGTCCTGCTCTTTGAGGAGAAGCAGGTTGCCCGCACCGTCCACGCGAGTTGGGATGCGCGCGGCGTTTAACAGCATCAGCGCCAGCAACGCATGGGTCCTGGGTTGGTTGCCGGCCGGATGTTCGGCCAGCAGACCCGTCAGGCGGATCGCCTCGTGACAGATTTCCTCGCGAACCAGCTTTTCGCCGCTGGAAGCTTTGTAGCCTTCGTTGAAAAGCAGGTAGAGCGATTGCAAAACACCGTCCAGTCGCCGCGCCAACTCCTCCCCTTCGGGTATCTCGAAAGAAATCCGTGCCTCGCGAATCTTTTGTTTCGCCCGTGTCAACCGCTTGGCCATCGCCGCCTCGGTCGTCAGAAATGCCCGTGCGATTTCCGCCACACTGAAGCCGCAGAGGGTATTTAATGCGAGCGCGACTTGCGCCTCCGCTGGAACGAGCGGATGGCAGCACACGAACATCATTCGCAGACGGTCGTCAGCAAGTTCCTGGTCGGGGAAAATCGCAACGTCGGGCGCGGGGCTATGTCCCTCCATCAACCGGATGATTTCACCTTCCTTGTCGCGGAAGACTTTTTGGCGCCGGACCACATCCAGCGCCAGGTTGCGGGAAGCCCGCATGATCCACGCGGCAGGATTTTTCGGAACGCCGTAAAACGGCCAGGTCTGCAACGCTCTGGCCAGCGCTTCCTGGACCACGTCTTCGGCCAGGCTGAGGTGCTCGACGCCGAAAATCCTCGTCAAGGTGGCGACCATCTTTCCCGCCTCATGACGGAAAAGATGCTCCACCACCTGGGACACTTCCTGTGGTTCCTGGCTGTTGATCTCGGATGGATTCACTCGTTGCTTTCCAATTGTATCGCCGGGTCTGCGGGCCGGCGGATGCGCTCACAAGGGCGCACTACAGCAGATCAGGACACTGCCCGAGGGTCGCGCGTTCAAATTCGCGAGCTGTTCTTCCCGGACGATTCGCCGCGCTATTGCTTGGGCGCTGCTTCCGCCACCGATTTCATCGCCGCCAATCCCTGCTCGAACTGGCCGCCGACGATTTTGGAAATCGTTCAGTTTTGCGGCGCAGACGCCACGTGGATCATCCAGGACACGCCGAAGCGGTCAGCGACCATGCCGAAGCGCGGGGAAAAAAACGTCTTGGTCAAAGGCATCTGCACCTGCCCGCCGTCAGCCAGAGCAGCGAACAGCTGATCGGCATCGGCCTCATTCGGCACCGTGAGCGACAGCGAAAAGCCCTGGAAGCCCGGCCGCCCTCCGCATTGACCGTCGGAAGCCATCACCGTCGTATCGCCGATGCGGAAGCTCGCGTGCATCACCTTGTCCCCGGAACCGGGCGGGCACATGCCGGGTTGAGCGGGTTCAGGGCTGTCCTTGAAGCGCATCAGCATCGTTACCTCGGCGCCGAGCGCGCGGCGGTAGAACTCGACCGCCTCCTCGCAGCGGCCGTCGAAGGACAGGTAGGGTTGAACAATGGAATTGTTTTTTGTTGTGGTCATAGTTTTGGTGATTCAGGGGGTAATTAACCATGTTGTGCGAACTGCGCTTCGGCTCGAGCCTCCTCGGCGATGGGACATTCCTCAGCGACGGGCCTGACTTCCACCACCGCGCCATAGGCCAGACCCGGACAGTCTTTGGCGATGGCCACCGCCTCGTCGAGACTGTTCACTTGAAGCAGGAAGTAACCTCCAATCGCTTCCTTGGATTCCGCAAACGGGCCATCGGCAACCACCCGCCCATTCTTTCCGGAAACGATCTTGCCCTCGTTTTCCAGCGGGTTTCCAGCGCTGGCCTTGCCCTGCCCGGTCAACCGGTCGAACCAGCTTTTCCACTGGCCCGCGATCTGTTGCATTTCTTCCGGCGAGAGGCCTTTGTGCCAGTCCGTGCCGCGAAATATCAGCATGTATCCTTTTTGCGTTTGGGCGCTCATCATTTTCTTTCCTTTTGTTTGGTTGCGTGTTTTGCTCGCTTAATGATGCGACGAATGAGCGAGCGTGGTCAGGACAATTATTTTGCGTTTTGATTCCTTTCCCAGATGATACGACGAATGGGGAGGCCCAATCGGGACAATTCCTGGTTTTCAAATCCGACTTCGTGCGCTAGGTTTCCTCGGCAATATGGTGCTGGTCATCGACAATTACGATTCGTTCACTTACAACCTCGTGCAGTATCTTGGCGAGATGAACGTCGAGATGCAGGTCTATCGCAACGACCAGATCACGATCGACCAGACTCGCGACTTGAAGCCGGATCGCATTCTGATTTCGCCCGGACCGTGTTCCCCGCGCGAATCGGGCCTGTCCAACGACATCATTCGCGAGTTCGGCAGGTCAACGCCCACGCTCGGCGTTTGCCTCGGCCACCAGTGCATCGCGCACACGTTCGGCGCGTCGGTGGTCGTCAATTTTCGCATGATGCACGGCAAGACGTCGCCGATCAAGCACAACGGAAAGGATTTGTTTGAAGGGATGCCGAATCCGTTCAACGCGACGCGCTATCATTCCTTGGTCATCCAGCGCGACACGTTGCCCGCTTTTCTGGAGATAACGGCGGAGACGGACGAAGGGGAAATCATGGGCATCAAGCATCGCGACTATCCCATTTGGGGGGTGCAGTTCCATCCGGAAAGCATCCTGACCGAGAATGGACGGACGATTTTGAAGAATTTTTTGAAGCTCGGAAAACAGCCTAAGGGTTGAACCAGTTGATCGTTGAACCGTTAAAATGTTAAATCGGCGTTGAGCACCCGTATCCCAACATGACGCGAATTCTCTCTCTGGCGCTCGCCACTTTGGCTATTGGCGCCGGACGGGCAAACGACTGCTGGCCGCAATTTCGCGGGCCAAACGGCGACGGACATTCCGATTCCAATGGGCTGCCGCTGAACTGGAGCGAAACCGAAAACGTGAAATGGAAGGCGGCGATCCACGGAAAGGGCTGGTCGTCGCCGGTCGTCTGGGGCAATCAAGTCTGGCTGACGACGGCGACGGAGGACGGGCACGAGTTGTCCGTCGTTTGCCTGGATCGTGACAGTGGAAACATTCTGCGGGACCAGAAAATCTTTGAGGTCGAGAAGCCGCAGTTCTGCCACGCGTTCAACAGCTACGCGTCACCGACGCCGGCGATCGAGGAGGGGAGGATTTACGTGAGCTTCGGTTCGCCGGGCACCGCCTGCCTCGAGACAAAGACGGGCAAAGTTCTTTGGGAACGGCGTGATTTCGTCTGCAACCATTTCCGCGGCGCGGGTTCGTCGCCGATTCTTTACGGGGACCTGCTCATCATCAATTTCGACGGGAGCGACCATCAGTTCGTGGTTGCCCTGGACAAGCAGACCGGCAAAACGGTCTGGCGGAGGGAACGCTCCATTGATTTCAAAGACCTCGACGCGGACGGCAAGCCGCAGACGGAGGGGGACCTGCGCAAGGCTTTCGCTACGCCGCAGGTGGCGGTTTTGGATGACCAGCCACTCCTGATCAGTCAGGGCGCGAAGGCGACCTACGCTTACGAGCCGCTGACCGGCAGGGAAATCTGGCGCGTCGAAGAGCGCACCAGCCATTCGGCCGGCACGCGGCCGGTGGTCGGTCACGGGATGATTTTTGTCCCGACCGGCTGGTCCAACGGCGAGATTCTCGCCATCAGGCCCGGCAAAGCTGGCGAGGTCATGGACGCGAACACGGATTCGGCCCCGGACGCCAAGCGGCAGTTGCAAGTCGTCTGGAAAACGAAACGCAACGCGCCGAAGAAACCGTCGCTGTTGCTGGTGGAGGATTTACTCTTTGGCATCGACGATGGCGGCGTGGCGAGTTGCCTCGACGCGAAGGCCGGCACGGAAGTCTGGCGCGAGCGGGTCGGCGGCAACTACTCGGCGTCGCCGGTTTATGCCGAGGGGCGCATTTACTTTTTCAGCGAGGAAGGCAAGACGACGGTGATTGAGGCCCGACGGCAGTTCAAAGTTCTCGCCGAGAATCAACTCGAAGACGGCTTCATGGCGTCGCCCGCGATTGCGGGCAGCGCGTTTCTCCTGCGGACCAGGACGCATCTCTATCGCATCGAGAAGTGAGAGAGCACAGGCATCTGCCCGCAGAACAGTTTTTTTATCGGCTGGCTCGACTGGCGAGGGCGATTCCGCCGAGGATGACGCAGCCGCCGGCGATTTGCAGCGGGCGCAGCGATTCATGGAGGATGAACCACGCGAGCAGAGCGGCGACGGCCGGCTGCAAGAGGAGGCTCAACGACGAAAAGGACACAGGCAGATGCGCGAACGCGTAAGCGATGAGTCCCTGCCCAGCGACCTGGCTGACCAACGCCAGAGCGATCAGCACCAGCCAGCCGCGGGAGTCAGCGGGCAGAAGACTCTCGCGCGAGAGGAGAGCAGCCAGTAACAGACCCGCGACAGAGGCGAGACCGGACAAGGCGAGGATGGTCGCGGTCGAAAACGAGCGGCGAAGATGTTTCACGC
>QHPA01000119.1 GCA_003218935.1 Verrucomicrobiota bacterium | reverse complement strand
ACGGGCACGCACTGTCGGACGGCACCAATGCCAGCTACACCTTGATGAATGTCGAGGCAGGCGACACAGGGGATTACCAGCTTGTCGTTTACTACGAGGCGTATTGGATGGCGAGCACAGTTGCCCACTTAACATTTGTTGGGTTGGATCAGGCGCCTGTGATTACCATCCAGCCCGAGAGCCAGACTGTGGGGGAGAACAGCAGCGCGACTCTTAGCGTGACGGCAACGGGCGACAATCTTGTCTATCAATGGGCATTCAACGGGCACTCCATTCCTGACGGCACCAACGCCAGTTACGCGCTGACTAATGCCGGCTCGGGCAACGCGGGTTCCTACGAGGTGTTCGTCTCCAATCCGGCCGGTTTCGTCGCCAGCACGCTCGCCTCGCTGACGGTGGTTGGGGCGAGTCGAGCGCCAGTGATTACCGTTCAGCCTGTGAGCCAGACCGTGACAGAGAACAGCAGCGCGACGTTCAGCGTGACGGCCGAGGGCGACCATCTCGCATATCAATGGTGGTTCAATGGGTACCCACTCCCGGACGGCACCAACGCCGCTTGCACTCTGATGAACGCGGGGGGGGACAACGCGGGCGACTACCAGGTTGTCGTTTCCAATGAAGCTGGCTGGGCCGCCGGCGCCCGCGTTACCCTGACGGTTGTCGATGCCGGGCAAACGCCTCCGACCCTGAGCGCCATTCAGCGCCAACTTATTGATAAAAACACATCCACAAAACCGTTAAGCTTCACGATCGACGGAGGAGTTTCGGATGGAGTGCTGAATCTTTCGGCTTCGTCTTCGGACACCAATCTGATTCCGAACGAGAATATTCTGCTCGATGGCGCAGGCACGAACCGCACGGTGACCATCCGGCCGGCAACCGATCAATCTGGAACATGTGACATCACTCTTGCCGTGACCGATTCGGCCGGCCTCGCTGCGAGTTCGGTTTTCACGTTGACGGTAAATGATGGAAATCAACCGCCGGAGTTCGTGGGCAATGCCCCCATTATCGCGCAACCTTATCAGCTTTACTCTTACGCAGTGAATGTGACCGATCCGAATCCGGATGACAGTTTGCAGGTGACCGCGCTGGTATTGCCGCCCTGGCTTTCCTTCGATCCTGTCACGCGCCTGCTTTCGGGCACGCCCCGGCGCGGAGGGCCGGAGGGAGACGAAGTCGTTCTGCAAGCGAGCGACGGCATCGCTCCGCCGGCGACAAAGGAATTCAGAATCTGGACGGCCAACTCGATTGAAGTTACGAATGTCAACGATGTTGAACTGAAGCGGCAAGCCCTGATTCAATACATCTGGGGCGCAGAGGGCTGGCCCACAAATCGAACGCCGACGGACATTCAAACCAATATCAGTGATTCGGTTTACTCGGGTCTGTATAACGAGCAGGGCAATCTGGCCCGTATCGATCTCTATACCTTCCGCCTGGACTACGGGATTAAATCGCGCGTTTATCACTTTCATCCCATTCGCGGCAACGGGCGGCTTTTCATTTATCACGCCGGCCATGAGCCGGGGGGCGGTTTTGAACACGAGGATGCCTTCAACGGTTCTGGCATGCCTCCCGGTCTGGTGATTCCCGAGCTGTTGAAAGCCGGCTATTCGGTTCTGGCGTTTTCGATGCCGGTCTATAACGAATATGGTCCTCCCCGCGTCGCGGTTCCCGGGGCGGGCATCGGCGTGCTGGATTCGCATGACGCGATGATTTACTATCTCGACAGGCCGTTTCGGTTTTTCTTCGAGCCAATCATCAGCGCTGTGAATTATGCAGAGGACACCTACGCGTACAAATCGGTTTACATGACAGGATTGTCGGGAGGCGGCTGGACGACGACTGTTTACGCGGCATTGGACCCTCGCATTGAACGAAGCTATCCGGTGGCCGGCAGCGTTCCAAACTACCTTCGCGTGGGCTGCGAGGGACTGGGAGACGCCGAGCAGAACGACCCTGGCCTTTATCGCATCGCCAACTTCGAAGAACTTTATGCGATGGGAGCGTGCGGCACCAATCGTCTTCAGTTTCAAATTCTTAACCTTTACGACTCATGTTGCTTTTACGGGCCGCGTTACACGAACTGGACGGAAACAGTGAAAGCGAAAGTCACACAGATCGGCAGTGGAGCCTATGATTTCTTTTCGGATGATACGCATAGCGATCACAAGATTTCCACCACAGCGTTGTCTGTCATCCTTGATTCACTACCTTTAACCAGCATTCAACCCCCCACGTTCACACGCACAAGTTCGCTGGTTTTCTCGGCTGTCTGCGACAACACGAACCTCATCACTGACTTGACGATCGACTACACCAGCCCCAAACCGACGGGCAGTCTGAATTTCAACATCGCCAGCGACGCTTCTGGCGTGGCCAACATCACCGTCACATTGCGCAGTCTTGAATCCATTCACTCTTCTGTCACGCGCAGCTTCAAAATTACGGTGCTACCGCCCAACCTTCCGCCGACAGTACAGTGGGCCAGCCCGACGAACGACCTGGTGTTGGAATCATCGCAGCCGGTGCCGCTGGCAGTCAACGCGAGTGATCCCGATGGCAGTATCATACTGGTGAGATTTCTGGACGGCACCAACTGCATCGGCACGCTCACGAATGGTGACCTCGCCATTACCTGGGACGACATTAGCCCCGGCACTCATGTGTTAAGTGTCGTGGCGACGGACGATCGGGGCGCCAGTGTTGCGACCCAGCCGATCACCATCACGCTTCAGGCTCCCAATCTGCTCCCTGCGGTGGAATGGCTCGCTCCGGAAGGCGGAACGATCCTCCAATCGCCGCAGGCGATTGTTCTGCAAGTCAACGCCAGCGATCCCGACGGTCGCGTAGCCCAAGTGGAGTATTTCGTCGGCCCTGACAGCGTCGGAATCGCGACAAACGATCCGTTTCAATTGACTTGGGCCCCCCAAACAAAAGGCACGTACGAACTCCGCGCGGTGGCAACGGATGACCGGGGAAGCCAAGTGGCGACCGACACGATGACTCTGACTGTACTGCCGCCAAACCAATTGCCGGTCGTGCAAATCCTCAACCCGACAAACGGATTCACCGTCACGACGACACAAGCAGTAACTTTGGAGGCGACGGCGACCGATTCCGACGGCACAATTGTGCAGGTCGAATTCCGGGACGGCACGAATTCCCTGGGCGTCGTCAGCAACCCGCCTTACAGTCTGCTCTGGACCAACGCGACCGTCGGCACGCATAGCTTGAGCGCTGTTGCCACCGACGACCGTGGCGCCGCTTCCACCTCGGATTCGATCGACATTACGGTTGCCAGCGCCCCAACAAACGAGGTTGCTTTGTTCATCCGCTCTGCCGAGTTGGTTGAGGACCAAACATCGCCCTCGGACACGTCCACGGGCGATACTCCCAATCGCCAGTTCGTGCTTCACCTCGAGGGGCCGGATGGAAACGCGACAGTCATCGAAGCCTCCACGGACCTGAAGAACTGGGTCTCGATCAGCACGAACACGCTGATGAATGGCGCCGCCGCCGGCGTGGATCCGCAGGCCAAATCTTTCAACCTGCGCTTCTACCGGGCCCGACTGGCAACGCAGACTCCCTAGACCAATTGCCCGTTGCCGGGAAGGGAGAAGACCGAAGCCCGGGCTGCGTCCCTCAGGCGGAACCCCTCTCTTTATCGTGCGCTTGCACTCGCCTGCGATCAAAGTGAAAGCCAGAAAGGTCCATTTTTTCTTCCTTGTCCAAGCCTTGTTCGCTTACTCTCTCTTGCTCAAATGATCGAAGGATTTTTAGATTTGCTGACGCGCAAAGGCGCTGCGAATTGACGGAGACGAAGTGTGCCCGGCGGTGTATGGAAAATGACCTCCTACGAAAAACTGAAGATTGAACTGGAAGCAAAACCAAAGATCTGGCTGGTGACCGGCGCGGCCGGGTTCATCGGCTCGAACATTGTCGAAACACTGCTCAAGCTCGGGCAAAGGGTCGTCGGCCTGGACAATTTCTCGACCGGGAACAGATGGAACCTCGCGGAAGTCAAAAAACACGTCGGACCCGCGCGCTGGAAAAACTACAAATTCATCAGCGGCGACATCCGCGATTTGAAAACCTGCCAACGCGCCTGTCACGGGGTGGATTTCGTCTCGCATCAGGCAGCGCTCGGTTCCGTGCCGAGGTCGATTGAAGACCCGCTCACTGCCAATGCCTGCAACCTGACCGGCTCCGTCCACCTGTTGGTGGCCGCCCGCGATCACAAAGTGAAACGCTTCGTTTACGCATCGAGCAGCGCGATTTACGGCGACCATCCCCGATTGCCCAAAGTCGAGGACATAATCGGCAGACCGCTCTCGCCTTACGCCGTCACCAAATACGTGAACGAACTGTACGCGGACGTTTTCGCCCGCTGCTATGGCCTGCAGACCATCGGCCTGCGCTACTTCAACGTGTTCGGCCCGCGCCAGGACCCGAACGGAGCCTACGCCGCGGTCGTTCCCAAATGGATCGCGGCCATGATGAAAAACCAGCGAGTGCAGATCAACGGCGATGGTAAGACCAGCCGCGACTTTTGTTACGTGGATAACGCGGTGCAAATGAATCTGCTCGCGGCCACGACGACGAACCCGAAAGCCGTCAACCAGGTCTATAACGTCGCGGTCAACGAACGCACGAGTCTGAACGAATTGTTCGCCCTGCTGCGTGAACGCTTGTTGTTGTATTACCCGCATCTGAAACGCTACCAGCCGGTTTACCGCGACTTCCGCCCTGGTGACGTGCGCCATTCGCAAGCCGATATCTCCAAAGCTCGCCGCCTCGTTGGTTACGCGCCGACACACCGGATCGAACGAGGCCTCGATGCCGCGCTGGATTGGTATCGGAGGAATTTGTGAAGCCCCTTTTCGGAAGGCGCAATGCCGTCTCCATTTAGTGTGCTTCCGTTCGAGGGTGTTGAAGTTGTTCTTCCGCTCAAGCCTGAACAGGATTTGTGTGCGAACGTTGGGCCTGCTTGAAATCGTAAAGCTTACCGCTCGCGGTTCGATGCCAATTCTAAACGGAAACTACTGGGAAGGACGTTACCAGGCCAAAAACACACCCTGGGACAAAGGCGAGGCTTCGCCGGGCCTCGTCGATTTTTTGGCCGCGCATCCGGAGTTAAAACGCGGCACCGTTTGCGTGCCGGGTTGCGGGATGGGGCACGACGTGTGCGCGTGGGCCAGGGACGGGTTCGACACGGTCGGTTACGATATCGCGCCGTCGGCCATCCAACTGGCAAAAGAGCGCACGGCTGCCGCGGGACTGAAAGCCCGGTTTGCGCTCGACGACTTTCTCAAGGACGAACCGCCGTTTCTCTTCGACTGGGTCTTCGAGCACACTCTGTTTTGCGCGATTGATCCGCGCGACCGCGACAACTATGTGAAGGCAGTGCTGCGCTGGCTCAAACCGGACGGAAATTATCTCGCCGTCAACTACCTGATCCCCGACGAGGACGGCCCGCCGTTCGGCACGACGCGCGGCGAACTGTTAAAAAGATTTTCGCCGTATTTCGATTTGTTGAGCGAATGGGTGCCGCGATCGTATCCAAACCGCACCGGCCTGGAATTGATGCTTTGGTGGAGGCGCAAATAGCTCAGCCCGACGACCGGTCGAAGCGGCGGTCGGCACGCCGGTGGGGGGACCGCGCCCGCCTCGGGCGCTCCAATCGGCGCCCTCGCCGATTGGCCCAGGACGCAGGATTCAAAATAATTATGAGTGCAGAGGAAACGCTCGCCCCCACCCATGCCCTCCCCAAGAGATTTCCCCGAACCCAATCGCGCGTTTTTCCTTAAACGGCGAAGACTTATGGCGCTCCGGCTTGTCACATCGTCACGGTCTGATCCGCATCTGAAGCCTTCTTTCTTGTTCGCACAACGTTCGGAGCCTTCGTGACTTTGGCCTTTCGCGCGCGAGGAGAGTTGTTGAAACCCGGAGGCGACTTCGCCATTGTGTCGCGTCTATGGAACAAGCGGACCATTTGGATGAATTGTTGACCTGCCGGCTGGAGTTCGGGCGCAAAGCCGTCGAACCATGCGCCATTGTCATTTTCGGCGCCAGCGGCGATTTGACGGCGCGCAAGCTCATTCCCGCCTTCTACCATCTCAGCCGGGAAAAGCAGTTGCCGACACCGTTTCGCATCATCGGTTTCGCCCGACGTGAAAAAACCGACGAGGCCTGGCGACAGGAACTGCGCGCTGCGCTGGAACAGTTTTCCCGCACAAAACCGATCGACGACGCGGTTTGGGCGGAATTTGCGACGAACGTCTCGTACTGCCAGGGAGATATTTCCGATCCCTCAGCCTACAAAAAGCTGGCTGACCGTCTCGCGTCCTTCAGCAACGACAGGCTGCGCCGCAATCTGCTGTTTTATCTGGCGACTTCGCCCAGCCAGTTTGGCGAGGTGGTGGAGCATTTGTATCAGACAGGCCTTTTGCGCAAAGAAGTCGCTTCCGAACCCGACCAGCGGGTGGTGGTGGAAAAACCGTTCGGCCACGATCTTGCCTCGGCGCACAAGTTGAATGCCGAACTAACCCGCTTCGCTCATGAAAAACAAATCTTCCGCATCGACCATTACCTCGGCAAGGAAACGGTCCAGAACATTCTGATGTTCCGTTTTTCAAACTCCATTTTCGAGCAGCTCTGGAACCGCCAATCGGTGGACCACGTGCAGATCACCGTGAGCGAGAAACTCGGCGTCGGCACGCGGGGCGGTTACTACGAGGAGGCGGGCGCGTTGCGCGACATGGTGCAGAACCATCTGTTGCAAGTGCTCTCGCTGGTGGCGATGGAACCGCCGGTAACGCTGGAGGCGGAATCCATTCGCGATGAACAGGTCAAACTGCTCAAGTCCATCCGACCGATGCTGGCGAGCCAGGTTGACGCGAACGTCGTACGCGGCCAATACACCGCGGGCGAAATGGACGGCCAGCCGCGGCCCGCTTATCGCCACGAGCCGAAGGTTAAACCCGATTCCACCGTCGAGACTTACGTCGCCATGCGATTGCTCGTTGACAACTGGCGCTGGTCGAACATTCCGTTTTATTTGCGCACGGGAAAAGATCTGCCGCAGAGCGCGAGTGAAGTGCGCGTGCAATTCCGGCGCACTCCGCATGTGTTGTTCGCGGCGCAATGCGGACCGAAGCTCGATGCCAACGCCGTCACGCTTCGGCTGCAGCCGAACGAAGGCATCTCGCTTCGCTTCAACGGCAAGGTGCCCGGCACGAGCATGGAGATCCGCCCGGTACGAATGCACTTCAGTTACGACTCCGAGTTCGGCGCCTACACGCCTGAAGCATACGAGCGGCTGCTGTTGGAGGCCATCGCGGGCGACGCGACACGTTGGGCGGGAAGGAATTTTATCCGGCGGGAACCTGGGGGCCGGTGGCAGCGGACGAGTTGCTCGCGCAACGCGGTCACGCGTGGCGCAATCCGCAGCCGATCACGTGAGAACCGCGGTCGCTGTGTTCAGCGTAGCGGCGGCCATCCTGGCTGCCGTAGAGGACGGCATCTTGCCGCCCGGAAAGAACGCGCGCTTTTTCGGCGATCCACTTTGGTTCCGGCTCCGTCGGCCTGGGTAAACCCCAATGGCAGATCACGAATTGATTTTGTTTCCTTCCGACGACGCGCTCGCCAGCGCCGTCGCTGACCGCTGGCTGGATGAATTGGCAGCGTCCGCCCTCAAAGACCCGCCCTATTGCGTCGCGCTGTCGGGCGGGCGGGTCGCAAAGAAATATCTTACTGCCCTGGCAGAACAGGCGCGAGCGCGTTCTGTCTCGCTCGATCGCGTTCATTTCTTCTGGGGCGACGAGCGCTGCGTGCCGCCGACGGACGCGGAGAGCAATTTTCTGCTCGCGAAGACTCACTTGCTCGATCCACTTGGAATCCAGCCGGACAAGATCCACCGCGTGCGGGGAGAGATTCCCCCCAACCGCGCGGCGGCGGAGGCCAAAGCGGAGATGTGTCGCATCGCACCGATGACTGCCGCAGGTCAGCCGGTGCTCGACCTGATTTTTCTGGGCATGGGCGAGGACGGCCACGTGGCGTCGCTTTTTCCCGGCGCGCCGGATGAAGTGGCCCGGAACCAGTCGATTTACCTCCCGGTCCTTGCCTCCAAACCACCCCCCCAGCGAATCACGATCTGCTTCGCGACGATTGCGGCCGCGCGGCAGGTCTGGGTGCTGGCTTCGGGCCCGGCCAAAGAAAACGCGCTGCGCGAATCACTGTCGGCAAACGGCCAAACGCCTCTGGCCCGAGTGCTTCAGTCGCGGGACAACACAATTATTTTCACCGACATCCTAAAGCAGGACGGGCGCCCCGCCGATCGCAGAGCGGCGGTATCTGCTTAGCGGCGTAGTGGCGGGCGTCTCGCCCGTCGAGCCGGGCATCCTGCCCGGCGGAGGACCTTTTCCACCGGTGCAAATTTTTTTGAACAGATTTCGGAGTCAAAGTTTCAAATTATCACTGAGGTAGTCAGTGCGCTGTTCGCTAGGGTTGGCAGAGAGGTCCTGTTAGTAACGAGGCTCGAACAGCGTTACAGTTGGCCTCGTTACCCTTCTGAGCGCCCGGGTGAGGGCGTACGCGACCTCATCACCACTGAGCCGGAGCAATCCGGCTCTTTTTTTTTGGCGAAAGCGGGGGATTGGAGTGGTGGAGTGTTGGGGTTTTCGGGAACCCTTCCCGGCCAAATCAACACTCCGCCACTCCAATACTCCAACCCTCCGTCGCCCGGCCCGCCGCTGCGAATTCGGCGTTGCGCGGACGCGACCGGGCAACTAAAGTTTCGCTATCAAACGTCCGTGCGCGTGCTATGAAACACTATCTTGACTTCGAGAAACCGATCGTGGAATTGCAGCGCAAATTGGAGGAGCTCAAAAAACATCCGGAAACCCATTCGCTCGGTATCAGTTTCGAGGAGGAAGCGGCGCAGATTGAAAAAAAGATTGAGGAAACGCGGCGGATGATTTTCTACAATTTGACTCCCTGGCAGCGAGTGCAACTGGCGCGGCATCCCAAGCGCCCTTACACGCTGGATTACCTGCAAACGACGTTCACCGATTTTTCCGAACTGCACGGCGACCGGCTTTATTCCGACGATCGGGCAATCGTCGGCGGTCTGGCGCGGCTGGGCGATCACAAGGTCATGGTGATCGGCACGCAGAAAGGGCACGATACCAAAGAAAATATTTTGCGTAACTTCGGCTCGGCCCATCCGGAGGGCTATCGCAAGGCGCTTCGGTTAATGCGCCTGGCGGACAAGTTCGGGCTGCCGATCATTGCGCTCATCGACACCGCCGGGGCTTATCCCGGCATCGGCGCGGAAGAACGGCACATCGCCGAAGCCATCGCCGTCAATCTGCGTGAGATGATGCTATTCGAAATCCCGATCCTTGCGGTGGTGGTCGGGGAAGGCGGTTCGGGCGGCGCGCTGGGCATCGGCGTGGCCGATCGCGTGCTGATTCTGGAAAACGCCTATTACTCGGTCATCAGCCCGGAAGGTTGCGCGGCGATTCTTTGGAGGGACCGCGCGGCGGCCGCGAAGGCGGCCGAGGCGCTGAAAATCACGGCCAAGGACCTCCACGACCTCGGCCTGGTGGATGAAATCATCCCCGAACCGCTCGGCGGCGCGCACAACGATCCGGCGGCGACCGCGCAGACGTTGAAACAGCACCTGCTCAAACACCTGAAGCAGTTGCACAAGCTGTCCACAGCCGAACGACTGAAAAGGCGCTACGACAAATACCGGTCGTACGGGCATTATCTGGAGCAGCCGGCGGCGGCTTAGCCGTAACTATTCCAGACGACAACCGGTTGTTGATTTAGGCATTCGTCATTTGGCATTCGAATTTCTTCGCATGCTCTACCCGCTCATGTTCGATCCGATTTGCAAAGAGCGCGTCTGGGGCGGGCGCAATCTGGAGCGGCTCTATCAAAAAAAACTGCCTCCGCACGTCCCGGTCGGTGAGTCGTGGGAAATCACTGACCGGCCCGAAGGCGTAAGCGTCATCGCGAACGGGCCGTTGGCGGGAAAAGACCTGCGCTGGCTGATGGAGCATCAGGCCGAGGAATTGCTCGGTCCGGCCAATTCGCAAGGCGGACGCTTTCCCTTGCTCGTCAAAATCCTCGACGCCCGGGAGAAACTTTCGCTCCAGGTCCATCCGCCGGCGCAAGTCGCCGGGCGGCTTGCCGGCGAGCCGAAAACCGAACTGTGGTATATCGCCGATGCGCAGCCGGGCGCGGAGCTTTATGTCGGCCTGCGGCGCGGCGTCGCGCGCGCGGAGTTTCAACGCAAAATCACGGACGGCACCGTGGCGGATTGCTTTCATCGTGTGCCGGTCAAGCCGGGCGATGTGATGGTTCTGCCGAGCGGACGCGTGCACGCGATCGGCGCTGGCATTGTGATTTTTGAAATCCAGGAGAACTCCGACACGACCTACCGCGTTTTCGACTGGAACCGACCGGGTCTGGACGGCAAACCGCGCGAGCTGCACGTGGAGCAGTCATTGGAGTGCATTGACTTCGGCGATTTCGAGCCGGCGCTGACCAAAGGCGAACTGCGGATTGAGGAAGGCGAAGCCTTTCAATTGCGGGTTCTGGTGAAGGGTCCGCCATTTACCGTGGAAGAGGTAGTGGATCGCAGAAACGGCCAGATCAGCACGCGCCATCCGCACCTGAGGATCATCGGCGTTTTGGAGGGACGCCTGACCATCCAACACACGAACGAAGAAATCACGCTGCGTCC
>QHPA01000118.1 GCA_003218935.1 Verrucomicrobiota bacterium | reverse complement strand
AAACATCGTTTGCTCGTGCGTTCCGTGCAACACGAAAAAGGCCAATCGCACTCCCCAGGAAGCCGACCTGCGGCTGATCCGCAAACCTAAGCGTCCGAAATGGCGTCCGTTCGTGCAAATCAACCTCGGCCTGCACTACCACGATAGTTGGAAGCATTTCCTCGACCTGGCTTATTGGAACGTCGAGCTGGGCGACGATTTGCGGTAGCTGCCAGCCGCGCACAGTTTTTCCGATGGTCATTCGCGAATGGCGCGAATTTTCGCCTCGCGACGTCTTCATCCAGAGAATTGGGCCGTCCCCAAAAAAATCGCGAAAATTTGCGGATCATCTGGAGGAAGCACTGGCCGCTTCGATCAGCTCCCAGAACTTCGGGTTTTGCTGCAACGCCTCGTCTTCGCCGGTCGGCAGGCTGGAACGGAACAGGAAATCCTTGAGCGAGTTGCGGCTGAGGATCCGATGCACGACAATTCCCAGCTCATGCCGCTCAAAATAAACGCGATAATCGCCCAGCCGAAACCGGTGCAAGATCTTCCCGTTCCGCTCCAGTTTCCCAAACCGCTCGAGATCCGTTCGCATGACCTCCTGAGGCAATCCGCGGAACTCCCCCAGAATGTGCAATTGCAGTTCCTTCGGCATCTTGGCCAATTCGGCCGCACTCGTGGGATTGAAAATAATCTGAAACGGTCGCATTCTTCAGGCTGCTGACTCAAACACGAATGAACACGAATGAACACGAAGCTTCCGGCACTCTTTCACTGTTCGCCCTATCTTTATCACAAAAATCATTCGCCGTATTGGTACATCCACTATGTGGATTTCGACAGAAAAAGGCACGATAAATCCACCGGGTTTCGGGGCGACGATCCGAACGACACCGTAAAGGCTTCGTCCGTGTCCTGCGAGCCGAACACGTGTCGCTTACGCGGGAATCTGATAAAGTCATTGCGGGTGGCGTCCAGATGCCCTTTCATGGTTGGCCATTTTAACCGGCGAAAAGACGCGAAATTGAACTCTGTTTTGGGGTGTTTTGCTTTCTCGCTAAACACCTGCCTCGACGGTGTCACACTCATGATTGCGGCATTGAGGCGACGGTCAGTCCTCCGGGCGTTCGCCGCTGGGCGCCATCTTCACGAGCTTTGGATCGAACTGGCCGAGGATGGTCACCAAATCCTTCTGCGCGGCCATCACTTCGCGGATGTTTTTGTAGGCCATCGGCACTTCGTCGAGGCCGGCGCTGATGAGTGTCACGCCTTGTTGCTTGAGGAAACGGTTCACGTCCTTCCAGTTGAATTTCTCGTTCGCGGCTTTGCGGCTCATGGCGCGGCCGGCGCCGTGCGATGCGGAATCCAGTGACTCGGGGTTTCCCTTTCCACTCACGACGAATCCCGGAGACGCCATCGAACCGGGAATGATTCCCAATACACCCTGGCCTGCCGGCGTTGCGCCTTTGCGATGCACAATGACCTCGCGTTCCACGCCATCAATGACATGTTTCTCTTTCCACGCGAAGTTGTGATGGTTCTCCAAATCCAGCAACACCTGCGCCCCGAGATTTTCCGTGATGTGCCGATGAATGCACGCGTGGTTCGCCGCTGCATATCGGCCCATCAACTCCATCGCGTTCCAGTATGCCTGGCCTTCCTGCGAATCGAGTGGCAGCCACGCCAGCCGGAGCAATTCACTCGACAGAGCGCTGCGACACCGGCCAAAGGCCAGTTTGCTGTAATGATCGCACACCGCCGCGCCCGTTCCGCGACTGCCGCTGTGCGACAGCAACGCGACGTATGTTCCGGCCTCAAGTTCATTGATCTGCGAGTGCGCCGTGAACAGACCGAACTCGACGAAATGATTTCCGCTGCCGCTCGTGCCAAGTTGCGACCACGCCCTGTCCTTGTTCTGTTTCGTCACCCCGCTGTGCTTGAAGTTTGCGCCCACGCCGAAGCGCGTCTCCGCCTCGATGGCGCGCGTGAGCCGGTCCTGCTTCCGCTCCAAATCGCGCACCGGAATGTCCAGCACCGTCATCTTCATGCGGCAGGCGATGTCCACGCCGACGGCGTAAGGAATCACCGCGTTTTCCGTCGCCAGCACGCCGCCGATGGGCAGGCCATAGCCAACGTGCGCATCCGGCATGAGCGCACCCGCCACCGACACCGGCAACAGACACGCCTTCTCCATCTGCATCACCGCGTCGTGTTCGAGCCCTTCGCCCCACTGCCGATACTTCACCGGTTGAGCGCGCGGCGGAGGCGGCGCATTGAGCAACGCCTTCGCGAACTCGCCGCGCAACGGGTCGTCCACGAACGCCGACGGATTGGCGACAATGGCCGCGACTTCCTCGTGCAATCGCGATTTGTCGCCGCCGCCGAGGATGAACTTGGAAACAAAATCCGTCGCCCGCCGCGTGGCTTCACCCAGCGGCACGCCGAGACGGAGAAAATCTTTTGCGTTCATAGCTACTGAGGTCTAACGGCGGGCGGCCGCCAATCGAGATGCCAGTAGTATGGCCGGAAGCAAACTTGCGCGGTGCTCGGGAAGCGCTCCGGCTGCCATGTCGCGCAATCGTGCAACGGCCCATCTGGTTCGGCGACACATCCAATGGCTGGCCCTCGTAAAGATTTCCGTAAGGTTTGTCGATTTCTTCCGGCCACGTGTCCACCCAGTTCTCGTCGAAGAAAACCGGAGTCAGCGTCGGTTTTTGAATGGCCGACTCCCTGGTGAAAAGCTGCTGTTGCTTGGGGTCGCCCTTCTCGGAGAATATGGCATCTGAATAGAGCCAGCCGTTGTATCCGTAGCTGCCGCTGAACATGGTTTTCTTGTCCGAAGTCCACCGCACCCACGCGCGGTCGGCATAACCTTGCTCATTGCCGCTGGCAGGCGGCGGTTCGTGCAAGGGCGCGGAAGGACAAATCAAAATCCCTTTCACCTTGGCATATTCGTTCAAGGTTCCCATCCAATTGCCACCCGGAAACGCCGAGGTTTCAACACCCGCGTGCCGGCTGTTCTCGCTGGCGTACATGAAACTGCCGAGGGCCAATTGCTTCACGTTGTTCAGGCAATGGATTCGTTGCGCCTTTAGCTTTACGCTGCTGACGGCCGTCAGGAGCAAGGCCGCGAGAATGCCGATGATCGCTATAGTTACCAGCAATTCGATCAGCGTGAAGGCGCGTTTTGGGATTTCTGCGCACGTTGGGATTATGAATTTGTTCCGCATACCCAAAGACAGTGTGTTAGACGTGGAAACCTCCGATGTCCTCCAAGATCAAATACTTTTTCAATGCGTGGTTTCACCGAGCGGAACGCCGAGTCGGAGAAAATCTTTGCCGAAGGAATACTTTCCATTGACCGACCAGGTCATTCACGACCGCCTCACCGGCAAGCTCACGGCAGGCGTTTATCCGCTGATGACCGACGAAACATGCTGGTTTCTCGCCGCTGATTTCGACAAAAAAAGTTTTGGAAGGGACTTGTTTTCCTGCACTTTTACGGAAGTAGTTGACCTTCAATGGTAGCGCGTACGGGAATCGAACCCGTCTTTCAGCCTTGAGAGGGCCGTGTCCTGACCGATAGACGAACGCGCCCAACGCGAGGTGATGCTATTGAATAGGGTGTGTATGTCAATCACCGGTCGAGGAGAATGTTCTGGGCGCTTGGCTTGCTACCTAATTTGGAACGCGCATCAGGCCATGAGCGGTGGGGCGAGACTCCGTCGAGCCCTACTTTCTGTCCATTGGAGGTCAGGGCTCGACGGAGTCTCGCTCCACCCGGTTCAGGAAAGTTTCCAATCCCGCACGGTGAACCCGCTTTCGGTCTGCTGCGAATCGCATCCAGACAACAAAAAAGCCGCCCTTGCGGGCGGCTTCAAAGGGAACACACTGGCGAATTACTTACGACGGCGGAGCAACAAAGCTGCAGCACCCAATAACCCAAGCGCGATCGTCGAAGGTTCCGGGATAACCATCCCAGTCATACCGAACAGCGGCGGAGCTGTAGTCGGGGGTACGGCTGATGGATTTCCTAATCCACTCAACCCGCCGCCGTCCTGGAGCTGCCAAATAGGCGTTGTTCCGACAGCCCTGCCTGCCGCTAATGCCGCCGCATAGCTGTTTATTCCGCCTGAGTTGTCCCAGAACCGCCACTTGGAAAAAAGGATGTGATCCCGGGGCGAATCCGGCTAATACTACTGCCGGAGCGCCTACGTTAAACCAACCATTACCGACCCAGGTGGACGTCGTTATCGGGGTTGAAAATGGCGCGACTGAGGGAGAAGTGCCGGCAAGCAATTCAGCAGTCGCTGCCGCGCCTGGTCCAGCCAGATTCCCCGCAGCGTCTCTGATCGGCGCGCCTGAAGCCAGGGCCAACATTTTGAAACGAAATTGTCCCTTGCGCAATGATCGACTGATTCACCCACAGAACTCCAGACATTATTAGAAGGAGTTGTTTCATCGATCTGTTCTCTGGAAGCGTTGGCGACGTTTTCAGTTCCTTCAACAAAAAAAGCCGCCCTCGCGGGCGGCTTCAATGAGAACACACTGACGAATTACTTACGACGGCGGAACAAAAAAGCTGCTGCGCCCAACAACCCTAGCGCGATTGTCGAAGGTTCCGGGATAACCATCTGGAACCCAGTCATGCCGAACAGCGGCGGAGCTGTGGTCGGGGGTACTGCTGACGGATTTCCCAATCCACTCAAACCGCCACCGTCCTGGAGCTGCCAAACGGCCGATATTCCGGTAGCCTTGCCTGCAGCTAATGCCGCAGCATAACTGTTCACACCGCCGGAATTGTCCCAAGCACGCACTTGGAAAAAGGGATGTGATCCACCCGCAAAACTGCTCAATGCAACAGGTGATTGGCCAACGTTGAACCAGCCATTCCCAGACCATAAAGACGTCGTGACCGCCGGGGTAAATGCTCCGACTGTGGCGGTCGTGCCGGCAAGCAATTCAATAGTAACTGCCGCGCCTGCACCAATAAAATTCCCCGCAACATCTTTGATCTGTGCGCTGAAGGCAGGGCCAACATTTTGAAACGAAATTGTCCCTTGCGCAAGCACCGACAGATTCAACAACAGAACTCCCGACGCTATTGTAATTAGCTTTTTCATTGCTTTTTTTCGTTGGAGGTGTTGACGTGTCCTTCTGAATTACAGTTGTTAGTTGTTCACTGAGAAGTTCCGATTCCAATCCGCTGCATTGGCTCTCGAAACCCAAAATCCTTCACCAACCCCAGGTACGGCAGCGGGTGTCCACCCAATACCGGGTCCCAGGAAAGTCGAAGAAGCGTAGCTGCCACCCCTGTAAAAATAAACCGTATCACCAACATCGGCAGGGAACAGCATCGTATCCAGTGCCGACGATTGAGGAACGGGTGAGGCGACGAGCGACAATCCATTATTCATATGGATGTTGGAATCTGTGCCTTGAGGAACCTCGCCAACGAATGTGAGTGTCTTTGCCGCGCCTAAGCTGATAAACATTCCCTGCCCCGGCGCAACGCTGTTATTCGGGGTCCAGCCGATACTGGTTCCCAGATACGTGGTGCTAACAAAGGCACTACCATTATAGGTATAAATGGTCGCGCCCACATCGGCGTCCGTCAGAGGAAGAATGGTGTTCAGGTCATTGCCTGTGGAACCCTTGAGAGGATTACAAATCAGGCTCAACCCGACGGGCAGCGGGAGATTGACATACCCGACCGCGTTCACCGAATAGACCGCTCCCTGTGCCAAAGACAAAGACGAGGCCAAGCCCGCCGCACTCAGCACAGCCGTAAGAAGAAGTGTTTTTGTTCTCATTGTTCGTACGTTATTTATGATTCCGTGTGTGGCGCTAATTTCTCAAAGTCACCTGCAAGTGTCAACATTTTTTTGAACAAAATTTCAGGCCGGTTCGCCCGCCGTTTTACTCTCCAGGCAAAATCACCCGAATTCGGCGAATCCGCATGAATTTGCCTCATTTTTTGGCATCTTTTGTCCAGTTTCTGAGTTGGCCAAATCTAATGCACGGACGACGCGGATTTCACGAATTTTCACGAATGAAAACCGATGGAGCCGCCGGCCTTCGGTGTTCCCTTTTGCCTTTCGCTGTTCGCTGACCCGATACCAGCCTTCACGGGGCGAGACGCCCGTGCCACTACTACTCTACTCCCCTCAATTCGTGTTCATTCGTGAAATTCGTGTCTCTCAGCGTTTACTCTGGTTGCATCAATTTGACGGTCCGGCGTGACGACAATTTTCAGTGACCCAGGATCCGGCCGCGCTGCCAGTTGAACCGCTTCGGCGGTTTGCTCCAGCGGAAAGCGGTGAGTGATCAGTTCGCGCGCGGCCAGTTTTCTCCCAAAAACCAGCCGAGCCGCTTCGCCTTGCAATGTCAGATCGGACGAATAGCTGCCAATCAAATCTTTTTCATCCACACAAACGACGGACAAATCCAGTTGCGTTTTGCTGCCGCGCCGGGTGTGCGCGAACAACAACACCTGGCCGCCACCGCGCACGAGTTCCTGGGCCTGGCGCACCGCCGCGTCGCCCGGCGCGGTGACAATCGCGGCGTCGAAGCCGCGATGAATTGCGGATTGCAAAGAGTGCGAGTGCGCCCCTCTGCCCGCCCTCTCCCCGCCTGGCGGGGAGAGGGTGGCCGCAGGCCGGGAGAGGGGAGGTTGAGAGATTGAAGGATCACCGGCGTCTTCATGAGCGCGGAAAATCCAGCGTGCGCCGAATTTTTTCGCGAGTTCCAGCCGGGCTGGCAACAGATCAGTCGCGGCCACATACATGCCGCGCAGAGCGAGCAGCCGGGTGAACATCAAACCGATCGGTCCCTGGCCTGTCACCAGAACAAAATCGCCGCGCAAAAGCGCCAGCCGATGGATCGCCTTCAACACCGTGTTGACCGGCTCCAGCATCGCGCCTTCGAGGAAGCTGTTTCGGCCTGGTATTTTGACGACCCCCGGCAAAACAAAGGACATCACGCGGACATATTCGGCGTAGCCGCCGCCGGCCGGCTCAAAACCCGCAGTGATGCCGGTGCGTTTGTATTGCGCGCACTGGGCGAAGGCGCAGTGCCGGCACGCGTGGCAATCCAGACAGGGAACGTGATGATGCAGCGCCACGCGGTCGCCCTCGCGGAATTTTTTCACGCGCGCGCCGATCCGGACAATTGTGCCCGCGGTTTCATGTCCGAAAATGCGGGGCGGCGGCACCGTGCCGTATTGGATTTTTTTGATGTCGGTGGGGCAAACGCCGCAGGCAGCGACCTTGACCAGCAACTCATCGGCCTTGATGCGCGGCACCGGCACCTTCTCGAGACGCAGATCATTCACGCCGCGATAAACGACTGCGCGCATTGTTTTCGGAATTCCAGACACGCGATGGGTTTAACCACAGATGAAGACGGATGAACACAGATTTTTCAAAGCGGAGTGATGGAGTGTAGGAGAGTTGTTAAATGGGGCTCGGCGGCCGCTCTTCCATGAACCGCCCCCTCACCCCGTCCCTCTCCCCTCGGGAGAGGGTGGCCGGAGGTCGGGTGAGGGGGCAGGTTCATGGTCCCAATGCGAGCGCAAAAGCGAATGGAGCTACCCATGAACATGGGCCCAATGCGCCAAGGGCGAATTCCGCGAACCAACTCTCGGAGGCCGCAACGCGCTTGTCAGCACGGCGCGTTGACGTATCATTCAAGCCGGTGAAAGAAAAGTCGAACCTCTGGCTGGCCGTGGCGCTGATGGCCGTTTTTGCGCTCACGCGCCTGCCCAACATGCTGCCGTTGAATTTCAGCGCCGCTTACGCGGTGGCGTTTTGCGCGGGCGTGTATCTCCCCCGGCGAATGGCCTGGTGGCTCCCGCTGGGGGTGATGCTCGTGACGGACATCATGCTCAACGTGCTTTATTACCACGTGCCTGCCGTCGGCGCGTACATGCTGGCCAATTACGCCAGTTACACGGCCATCGTCTGGCTGGGCCAGAAGTTTTCCGCAAAGTCCTCGTGGCTGAAACTGGTCGGCGGCGGACTGCTCGGCGCAGTATTGTTTTACCTGATTACCAATACCCTCTCGTGGTGCCAAGACCCCGGTTACGCCAAAACGCTGGCCGGCTGGATTCAGGCGCTGACGACCGGCTTGCCCGGCTACCCGCCCACCTGGACGTTCTTCGGCAACTCAATGCTCAGCGGCGGCCTGTTCACCGGCCTGTTTGCCGCCGCGATGAGGTTGAGCGAAAAAATGGGAGCCGAAGAAGAAGTGGTTGCCGAAAATGAGCCGGACGAGCAGCCGGAAGACGCACAAACGGAGGAGTCGGGCGCGTGAACCGTTAAACGCGTTGAATCGTTAAAACGAAACGGGGCCCCTGCCTCCAACCCATTTACGGCTCCACGATTCAACGATTCAACGATTCAACGATTCAACGCTTTTCCAACCCGCAACTGACCACTGACAAGCAATGAAAATCGGCGTCATCTCGGACACGCACGGGC
>QHPA01000346.1:16451-20740 GCA_003218935.1 Verrucomicrobiota bacterium | reverse complement strand
GACGCATGCTTCGTCGCACCAGACGAATTTCTTGCGCATCCCTACCATCCTCATGAAGTAGTCCTTGTCGCCGCCCCCGCTGGTCCCGAATCGGGGATGGAACGGACCGTCTTCTCTGCGTAACACATCCTTCGACAGGAGTACGTTGCCAGTTCGGGTATCTCGATCGTTCGTGACAATTGCTCCGGTCGAAAGACGTGGTCGCTCACAGAGCTTACTTCTGACGAGCCACCCAGGCGGCTCAACAGCAAAATGGGGAATGACAGGTCCTAATACTCCATCTGCCTTGAACCGTCGTTGCGCCTGGTACAGGTTAACCAACCAACGGTCCGCAGGGAACTCATCATCATCAATAAACGCGACGAAGTCACTAACGGCTTTTTCTACGGCTAAATTCCGCGCGTGCGAAATGTTCCGCCGTGGTTCATGGAAGTAACCGATGTTGACGCTCGCTTTTTGGCTGATCTCTTCAACGATGGGTCGTGCGGAGGGAACCGCGTCATTATCCACAACGACGACGGAGTAAGCGAACAATCCATCGGTAGCCTGTTTTTGAAGGTCTGTGAGCAAGCGTTGCAACATGCCGTGCCGCCTGTACGTGCAGACGCAAACGCAGATGTTCATTCCGGCCCCCGACAGTGACGCTGGCTTCGACATGGTTGACGAGCAGGCTGTAATTCAGGGCACTTCAAGCTCTGATAACCGGCCGAGGGACTCCTTGGCTGTCCACTCCGAGTTCTGCTGCAATCTGCTCAAAGGTAACAACGGGGATTTCCATGTCCGCCAGCAGCCGCAACATGGAGTGGAAGGATGCGATCGCGCGTTCATCGGGTTCGTCTGTTTTCCAGCGCATGAAACTGAAGCTGTGAAGGAAAGTGATCATGTAGGGAATGGTCCCGTGCAGCTGTCTAACCGAACGGCAGATTTGGATCGGGCACATGGCATTGACGTCCAGCTTGATATAGCGTTTCCAAAAATGACGAGTCCAAAACGGGAAACGAAAACCAAGCTTCTCAACCGGCTCAGGAGCGATCGTAACGGGTATCTCCCATACGTCATGTGATTTGAACGGGTTATTTGAGTTGCCAAAGGGCAATTTGCAATTGGCGCGGCCATAAAAGAACGAACTGTCGAGCTGAATTCCGTTAACCCGCAGGGCTTTCAATGTGTCTTCGTTTGCTCCATAGCTTCCCGCGCGATGAGCCGTTGGGAACTTGCCCGTCCAGTCCTTGAGCAGGGCCATCCCATCTCGTACAATCCCGGTTTGCTCTGCCAGTGAGTAGTCGTGCATGTTCCTGCGTTTTGAGTCATACATCTGGTCGGGATGAGTGTGTAGTTGAATATCTTGGCCCCTTTCCAACAGGCCTTCACAAAGCTCCCGATAAGGCGCTCCCCGAAACCTGCCGCTGCCGTAAACATCAAGAAAGAACACTCCCGCAAAGCCGTAACTCTTAAGCTGGTCCGCAATCCAGTAAGAACCACGAGAATTGCTTCGTGAACGGCCTGCTACGTCGTGAGCGAAGGCATCTGGCCGGTCATGGGTCCGAACCTCCGTGTCGATTGTGATGAGCACCTTCGTTTGCATAAATTGACTGGTAGGAATGAGTACAGCAGGAGAAAGTGAGCGTCAAACTCAGGAGTACCGTTGTCAACCGATTTTGTTGTTTTTCTTCAAGTTCCTGACGTAATCTGGGGGCACCGGAGATCATTGATACGCTTTCCGTTTTCGCCGTCGCAGAGAAATCTGACGCATGCCTCCACAATCCTGTGCGTTGCCTGTCCATCACCATAAGGATTCTTAAGGGCTGAGCGCCTTCGGTACTCGGATTCGCTGGTAAGCAACAGGCGGGCCTCCCGCAAAATCAACTCCGGATTCGTACCGACGAGCCGGCAGGTCCCGGAGGCTATCCCTTCAGGGCGTTCAGTAGTGTCCCGCATGACCAAAACCGGTTTCCCGAGGCTGGGGGCCTCCTCTTGAACACCGCCGGAATCGCTCAGGATGAAAAAAGAGCGATCCATCAGCCAGACGAAAACCTCATAACCAAGTGGCTCGACCAACTGGATGCGAGGATGTCCCCCCAGAATCGTGTGAACAGCATGTTGCACCTGGGGATTCAGGTGCACAGGATAAATGACGCCCAATTCGGAATGTAACTGCGCCAACTCCCGGATGGCCCTGCATATATCCTCGAATCCTCGGCCGAACGATTCACGACGGTGTCCGGTTACGAGAATGAGCGGCGAGCGGCGAGAGCAGTTAAAAAAGTCTCGATCTCCTGGTGAACTGCCTGCCGCCGCGCTAACGGCCTGATGTCGAGCAACCGCCGAGTTCACCAGGAAACGATCAGCGAAAGTTGCAGGCACGCGCAGTCGATCGACCATGTGTTTGCTGGCGTCCGGATTGGTGTTGAGTTTATTGCGCACCCAAAGGAGCGCGTCAATCACGGTATTTCCGGTCACGAAAATCTTGGTTTCATCTACTCCTTCCCTCATAAGGTTTTGTTTGGCGGTTTCCGTCGGCGCAAAATGCAATGAGGTCAGTCGCGAGGTCAATACACGATTCGCTTCTTCCGGCCAGGGAGATTTGAGATTGTTCGTCCGCAAGCCCGCTTCAACGTGCCCGACGGGGATTTGATGGTAGAAGGCAGCCAGGGCGGCGCAGAACACAGTCGTGGTGTCGCCTTGTACCAAAATCAATTGGGGACGCTCCGTCGCCAAACACTGGTCCAGAGCAGCAACAGCCCGCGAGGTTAAGCCGCCCAGAGTCTGATTCGGCTGCATCAGATTAAGATCGATGTCCGGACTAAAGCCGAACACTTGCAACACCTGATCCAACATGTGCCGGTGCTGTCCAGTAACCCAGACGCGGCAGTCCAGGCGTTGGTCCGTTTTCAAGGCCAGCGCCAACGGCGCCAATTTGATTGCCTCGGGGCGTGTGCCGAAAATCAGGACAACCTTTGGCTTTTGTGCCTGTCGCATCATGTACTCAGTGATTGCTCTTGATGTCAGCCGTTGCTCAAACACTAGCAGGATCGCCGTTGCCGAATACAGCTTTCTCGAAAGCGGGGTATTGAGTTTCCCAGACCAGATCCTTACGGGCTGTTTCAATCGCCTTTCGCCAGTTAGACTTGGGGGTAGCCAGCACTTCATTTATTGCCTGGGCGATTCGCTCGGGGGCGGGATGATCAAACACAGCGCCGATCCGATAACGTCGTACGACGGGCGCGATGGTGGGAAAGGCAGGGACTACAACGGGCAGACCGGCGATAACATAGTCACTGAGTTTACCAGGCTCGCAAAAGTAATTATTGCGCACGCTGTCGTCATAGATGATAACACCGACATCCGCATCTGCGACGAACCCGAGCAAGTCAGCATGCTGCACCCAAGGGGCCACTAACACCTTTTGAGCGAGCTCACGCATCGCCAAAAGCGGGTGAACGTTGCTTGTCCACCATTCGGAGGGTCTGCCCATAAATACCAATCGAACGTCGTCTGGCAAATGCTCCGCTGATAAAACGAGGTTCTTCAGCCACCGACCTTGACCGAGCATGCCTTCATAGAGAACGATTCGAATATTTTTCGGGAGCGCCAGGCGTTGTCTCAACCTGCCGGTAGGTGCGACGTGCTGCCATCGTTTGTAGTTATGAACGATGGTCGGGGTGAGCCTGGCTCCTTTCTCCCTTACGTAAATCTTTGCGCGCTCCTCGTTCTGTGTAACCAGCGCATCAATTCCATGCTTTATGAAAACGCGCTCGAATGGTTTCCACCACCATCGTAGCTGGTTGTGCTGTTCGCCGTACAATTCAAGCGGATAATAGACCAGCCGTGAACGCGAGATGCCGCTCGCCAGCCACCCCATCGCGGCTCCCTGAATCCCTGTCGCAAGGATAACACCGGGTCGTTCGGACACGGCCTTTGCAGCCATCCCGAAATGCAAAAAGAGCTTTTCCGCCCAGCGAGCGCCCGGGACGGACCGGAGCCAACCGTTGCTGAACCACATCCAGACGCGCCAGAAGAGTCTTACGGCCAACTTTCCCCCCGCTGCTCCATTGCTCGCCGGGAAGGTGCGGCCCTGGACCGCTGCACGTTGCAACTCTCCCGACGAAGGTTTACTCGCAGAATCGAGGATCGTGACCGCGTAACCACGGTCGATCAACGATTCCTTCGCCAGGCAGATGAACGGCTGTTTGAGGTGGTCATCCTCATAAAGCCACACAACTTTTTTGGGATCATTGCCGCGCATAATAGCTTGATCGCTTGATCCATTTCGCGGAAACCTGCTCTTT
>QHPA01000346.1:0-16436 GCA_003218935.1 Verrucomicrobiota bacterium | reverse complement strand
ATCCCGACCGTCTCAGAGTGAATCTCCCTTGGCGAACTGTTCAATGAGAGTTGCGCGGTCTTGCGGGGATATGCTAAGGCCCATAGGCTCCCACTTGGACGCCGTTTTCACCGGCGGTTTTTCCGCGCGAGCCCGACTGCAATTGGAAACCGTCGTCAGCCGTCCACATTATTCCATCCGGCCCCAGCGGATTACTCGGATTAACAAAGAGAGGATTGACGCCATAGATATCGTGCGGGCCGAGCACGTAGCCGCTCGTTTGGACTTGATAGCCCATGTTGTAGTCCGCTGTTCCGTTGATGTAGATGTACGGATATAACTGGTTGTAAAAGATGTTGTTTTTGATGATGGCGTTGGTGGCCAAGCCCCACGTGGTAGGGTCCCAGTGGGGACCATACCTGATGTTGTAGAATGTATTGTTGGTAACAACGACGTTTGGAATATCATGCACAATGATGGGGCTCACGCCGTTTGGATAGCCCGTCTTGAACGGAAGGCCGTTGTAAAAGATGTTGTTTCTGAAAACGATGTTATGTGATCGGCGCAAAAAAGTTGCCTCTCCCTCGAAGCCTTCAGCAAAATCAGCGCAGAAGTTGTGTTCAATGAGAATGTTTGCCGCCCAATACTTGGAGTTCGCATCATCGTAGGTCTGGAAGGAGTCCACGTGCGCATTCAAAAGCTCATTCGATAATCCGCCGTGAAGGTAGTTGTAACGAAATACATGTCCCTCTCCCATCAGCTCAATATAATCAGAATCGTAATTGAGGTTCCACTCGTACGGCCTATCGATGTCGTTATACTCGACGGTCCAGTTGAAGCCGTACGTCCAGAGTCCATACTGGCACTTAAAAATGTGATTGCTTGCGATATAAGCGCCAAAAGGACGATCATACCAGTATCCGGTAACCCCAGCGGCTTCGTTGCCCCCGATGTTGTAGATATAGTTGCCCGTGATCTTCGGATAGTTGCCGTCGATCTTGATGCCTGAAATATTGGGCCCGGCATTCGTAATGGTCAACCCGGCGATCCACACGGAATCCTGGTTGATGTCAAAACCCCGCATTTCGACGGTTCCATCACCATTGTTAGTGTACGTAATATAGTCGGAACCGTTGGCTGTAGATCTTGTTGCGACCCTTTCAGGGTAATTGCCGGCCGAGATAAACACCGTGTCGCCCGGGAGTACATACCCGGTGGACTTTTTAATCGTAAGCCAAGGCAAATTTGCTGTTCCCGGGTTTGAATCCGAGCCTGCTTTCGCTACATAATACTTCTGTGGCTGGTGTATAGAAATGGAGATGGTCTTCGAGATGGTGGCTTTCCCGTCGCTGATCGAAATACTAATGTTAGAAAATGTTTTGCCGATATCGCTTTCCGATACCTGCATGCGCAACTCTCCCGTCGCAGAGTCGATTGTCGCCCCGTTTGGCAAGCCGTTCCCGCTGTAGGTAATCGCGTCCCCATCGACATCAATTGCGTAGAATCTAAATGATTTAGTGAGTGTCCCCTGACCTGGCGATATTGCAAAAACAAGGTCGGTGAGATTCCTCGCTTTTGGTGGATTGTTAATAATCCGCAGGTTTCTCGCCGCCGCGGGTTGGCCTTGACTTATGTACGCCGTGGACAACAAAGACAGTAAGCAAGAAATGACCGTAATCTTCATAAACGTCTCTTGTCGCACGAAGCATACCAAAATCGAGGTTCAATGATCAGGAAATTCTGCCGCCCAGCCAATACCGAATCGCCTGTCTCGTCCGCCCGTGAAGGAATAGTGGCGAATTCAGGATACTTTGTCATCTTCGCTTGATATTGCCTGTCATAGTCGGGTAAACTGTTTTGCCCAGAGGCAGCGGCCTTTTTGGCGATCGGGCTCGTATGAAGAAGTATACCGGGGTTCCGTACCACTGCAACGATCCCACGTTGTCACTTTGTTGGACAAGGCCGGCCAGGAATTCGGCACTTGTGTCGCTTCACCGTTCAAAACGGGAACGGTCCGCCTTCATCGGTACAAGCCGGTTTTCGAAGGAATCTCCCGATCATGCTCCTGATTTGCGTCCAAGCGGATTTTCTCGAATCTTGTGTGTGGCATTGCGGTCCGCTCAAAAGCGCGCGCTGATTGATCGGCCGGGAGAATGAGGATCTTTTTAGTCACCATCCGGCTAGGAGGACGAACAGGACTGTCGAGTGATCTTACGATAGTAGTGGATGTTTCCCAGCAACTCGCAGCATTTGGCCATGCTGCTGCCAATCGCGGCACCATAGGCGCCCAAACGCGGGATCAGCGCCAGAGAAATGATTAGATTCACGGCGCAGACGACGAGAGAGATCGAGCGCAACTCGCGGCCTTTGCCATGGGCGCACAGAAAGGCATTGATGGGCTGATACATGCCCTGAAAAAAGGCGGTCGCAAGCAAGACGTAAACCAGCCCTACTGCCGGGAGGAACTGTCGGGTGAGGACTATCGTTATGAAAGGGCGCACCACTGCAGCGATCAAGATTGCGCTGGCAACGAGGAAGGCGCCGTTCGCCATGAACAACTTCTTATTGATACTTTTCTTCTGTCCTAAGGAACGATATGCCGAGTTGGAAAGGGCAATAGAGAAGCGCACCATGGGGCTGACCATCGTCGATGCGATGCTGTAGAAACCCAGCCAGTTCGTGTCCACATAACCAGCAATGAGAAGGTTGTTGAGTTTGTACGTGCTGGTGTCGGCGATGCCGCCAAGGTACGCCTTGAACCCGTAACGCTTGACCTCGGCAGTAACCTCCCGAGTGAGGCTGCGCACCTGATCGAAACGGATGCGTAGCGCGATGAGCGCGAGAAGACAACTCGCTAATGAGCCGCCGAAATAGAGCATTAAAGCGGTTTTCGCCGTCAGATGAGCCCAGACAACCATCCCAAGGCCACCGAGCAGGTACAATGCTTTCGGCAGGATATTCAGCGTGGCTAGAATCCCGATCCGGTTGGCTCCAAGGCACGCTTGCGTTAAAATCGCTTGAAGAGGAGCCAGTGTGCACAGAAGGGAGGCGATCAGAAGCCAGGACTTCTCTTGGGTATGGAACACCACTTGAATAAGCGGAGTGGCGGCCGCCAGCACCAGCGAAATGCAGAGGCCCATCATCAATGCGATAGCTACCAAGGCACCCTGTATGGCTTGCTCGTCATGCCTGGTCTTCGCGAGGGAAACCACCCGGGCGCCAGCGGCAGGGAATCCAAAGCCGGCGAAAAGCATCACTGCTTCAACCACGGTGATGACAAAGGCGTAAACGCCGTACTGAGTTGGCCCGAGAAAGCGGGAATTCAGAATGCCAGTTCCGAAGGTCAGGATAATCAGACCTATGTCGGAACCGTACAACAACAGCGTCTGGCGCACTCGCTCACGCGCCAGGAGCGAGCGCAAAAAACCACGGCCTTTCGTCCCGGTGCTGACGGAATCCATCAGTGTGCTTTTCGTATCAAGGCCGGCCACATGTCTCCTTCGATTTGCCCTCTGCTACGCGCGTCTTTGCGAGAGCGCCATTACTGCAAAAGCCTTTTAACCGTTCACCGAGTTTACTGGAGAACAGACTGGCCCCCTGCCGGTTCAAGTGTTGCGAATTGTAGAACAGCGACTTGTCAAGGCAGATAGGATCATCCGAGAAATCCCAGAATTCGATTCCATACTCTGCTGCGATTTCCCGGACTTGTTCGATGATATCCCGCCGGTTCCTGGTGAGAGGCTGGGCTTCGCAGTACTCCGGAGAATAGACCAAAACAACTGAGGCTTTACACTCCAAACCGCGTTCGATGAGCTTTCGAAACGCTTTTACCCCGTCACTGTCGACTGAAGCCACCTCTCCCGTCGGATGCAGGGCTTTGAACTTCTCGAACTCGCCTGTCCATGGAATGTCATTAGGCTTAAATCCATCGAAACGATCCTCCTTGGTGTTAGGGCGAACAAGTCCACCAAGGGCGGTCAGGACCAGTCGGTGTTCGATTATTCCGAGCAGTGGAATTCTACGCTCTCGCGCAAATCTCCTTTCGCGAGAAACAAGTTCCCGGTACAGGTCGGGTTCGTCCAGGTATGGAATATATTGCTCTGGCTCATAAGGGTGTTTGGTCGTGCAGAAACAGGTGCGGTTGACATCCAACACGACATAAAGCGGGGCTCTGTTATGTGCCAGATAGGTCTTAAGGCGGATCAATTGTATATCAGGGAACGTTCCGTCCTGCCCAATATTAAAAGCCGATTTACCGACCTCCCGGTTGATGATGCGGGGATCGTAATGGACCAGGGCGCGGGAGGATCCGCACACCAGAATCTCGGCATTTACCTCCCCGTGAACGACCTTGTTCCACACTCCGCGCGCTGAGGTGTTGCAACGATTGAGTCCAAGCACCAGAATCTCCTGCAAACCGAAGGCGATTCCTGAAGAAACTAGGCCGAAGCAAATGAGCTTAAGCACGAAACGTCCTGCCATAAGCAAAGATTAGAATTGAAAATAAATGAAAGTATTCTTGTTGAAAACACCGAAAGCAAGAATCAGCCAGGCAGCGGCCTGGTACGCTGCCCATCGCCAGGGCATCGAAAGCGAGGCCAATTTTTCGACAAGATCAAAGCGCCTTTGTCCCCACTCTACTCCCTCGAGAATGAGGAGCGCAAAGGGGACGATAAGGTAGTCTTCCCGTCGGAAACCACCAACAGATACCGACTGGAGAGATAAGCCCCGTCCCATGTTCGAGAGGATATACCAGGCGTCCCCCACGGTGGCCGCACGGAAAAATGTCCAGGCGATCAGCGTTAAGCTGAAGGTCACGCAGATCTGTACTGCCGCCAATATGAAGTTATTTCCTGGTACTCCCAGGTGGTTATAAACTCGGCTTCGCGCGCGCTTGGTTATCACCTCCAGCATGACATAAAGTCCGTTCAGGGCACCCCACACAACAAAGGTCCAATTCGCCCCATGCCACAGTCCACTTAGCGCGAACACAACCAACAGATTCCGACAGGTTTTCACGATGGTGGTCCGACTACCGCCAAGCGGGATATAGACATAATCCCGAAACCAAGAGGATAGCGAAATGTGCCAACGCCTCCAAAACTCCGAAACGGAGCGGGAAAGGTAAGGTTGGTCGAAGTTGCGGATCAGACGAAAACCCATAACCGACGCCACACCCCGGGCGATATCCGAGTACCCCGAAAAATCGCAATAAATCTGGTAAGCAAAGAAGATCAGCGCAACGATGAGCGTCACGCCATGGTAATCATGCAGATTTGTGAACACCTGGTTGACATAAAGGGCAAGGCGATCAGCCACGACCAGCTTCTTGAAGAACCCCCAGGCCATCAGCAAAAGGCCGCGCTTCACTTGATCATAGTCAAAAGGATGCTCTTCGCGGAATTGATGGAGCAAATTCTGCGGACGTTCAATCGGTCCAGCCACGAGTTGCGGATAGAACATTACGTAGAGCGCGTATATTCCAAAGTGTTTCTCCGGCTTTTGCCTTTTGCGGTAGACCTCGATCACATAGCTGAGACTCTGGAACGTGTGAAAGGACAGGCCAATCGGCAGGATGAGCTTCAAAGCCGCGACCGAATAATTCCAGTGGATCAGCCTGGCGAGGGCATCGATGTTAGCGGCGAAAAAATTGAAATATTTAAAAACAAACAGGACCAGGCAGGTTGAAATAATGCTGATTATGAGAAGGCAACGAGCTTTTAATCCTCCCGATCTATCAATGTAAATTGCCGCGACGTAATCAATCAGGATGGTCGTAAACAGGATAAGAATATATTCAGGAACAAACGCCATGTAGAAAACACAGCTTGCCCCGAGCAGCAGGAACCACCGGAAACGGTGTGGCAGCATGTAATACGCCGCCGTAACCATGAGAAAAAATAAACCAAACTCGATTGAATTAAACAACATGGATCGGGCTAATGGGGTTCTTGGAAGGGTGCAAGGCCGATCGAAGGGCAGCAATCCTTTTGAGGTTAACGCGCCGCCGCCCTGACGATTTCCGGCACAGATGTGTCCTCCAGGGGTACGCTGGCGGCGGTCGGGGCCACATTACGCACCAGCTTCGCATGATGAGCGGCTACGAGAGCGAAGAGCACAAACAACAAGTTATTATATTTATTCCAGTTGAGACATCGGTCAGTCATATGGGGAGCGAACATGGCAAAAGCTCCTGCCACCGCGAATAGACCAAACTCAACATCCGCCGGTGATTTGGCCAGGCGAAGGCACGCGCGCACATGCCCGATGAAATACCCGATTAGCAACAAGAATGGCACCGTCAGAAATAATCCGTTTTCGGCGAGCAGGCAGATGACGGAATTGTGCGGTTGATACGTCGCCTCTATGTCCTCCTGAAACCTCAGATCAACACCCGCATCTTTTGCATGCCTGATGTAACGGTCGATCCGGCCATACCCGATGCCCATTAAAGGATGCTCGGCGAAGGCTCGGAACGCGTAGAGCCAGGCGCCCAAGCGGTCGTAGATGTTGTCTGTGTTTGTGAGGCGATCTGAATAGAATTCGGTTTGACGGAAGCTTCCCCAGATGGTTGCGGCGGCCAGGGTCAGGATAGTCAGGACCAGCAGGAACGACTTTCTCCCTTTGCGCGTAAAGAAATAGCGGCTCGAATACGCGCCCAAAAAGCCGCCCCATACATTGCGGTACATTGTGAAATACATGCCAACCAACAGAAGCAGGGCGTAGGGAATCTTAATGACCTTCGCCATCACGCGGGAAGCCGGGTTGACCACCCGATCCACCCGGTAACGGTATAACGTAAAGAGCAAGATCAGGCTCAAATATTCCCCGAGTATTTCCGCCACCCAGAACGGGCCGTTGACGCGAATCTCCTTTCCGACCAGGAGTGAACTCTCCATTTCTCTTGCAGCCAGAATGGAGGGGGACGGAGGAAACAGGTCATTCAAAGTGATGTGTTCGTAGATGCCCATGGCAGCGCAGTAGACGCCGACCAGCGCCAGCGTCATGGCTAATCGCTTTTCCAAACCTTCGTTGTACCTCTCCTCGCGAGTCAACAGATACTTGAGGAGCAGATACAAATAGAAAGGAACGACGAAGGAGTCGAACCCCATCGTCCATCTTGAGAAGGCATCCCGGGGAGGGAACTTTACCACCGCTTCGATCGCAAAAATCAGAATGAAGACGACCATGGTTTTCTCGAGCTTTGAAAAGCGTCTGGGGAACAACTGCCCGAGTCGGCCGTTAGCCAGCAACCCCAGTGCGCTCGCCAGGAGCGCCAGACGATCAAACGTAACGACGCGAAGATCTACACCGAAAACGACCAACGTGTCGTAAGACAGGGGACTTAAAAAGAGCCACAGTAGAAGCGCGCGCTCAGGCCTTGTGCGTCCAATCAAAAACAAGATTGGGACTGAAAGAAGTAAAACCAGAGGGAGCATCTGACAAGGACGGCTCAGGGATGGCAGATCAAAGCGTCAAGCGAGTCATGCCGTTGGGTGGTGGTGGACAGATTTTTGTCTCCATAGGCTGCTTTTAAGGCATAGCTGTCGGAGTTGTTGGTCGCGCACCCATCGGATTAATGGTTCATCGGCAACTTTCGGCGCCCGTTTAAGGTAGCCGGAAACGAAACCGAGCCAGAGGCCTAACGAACCGACACAGTATGGCCTACGGGTCAGCCGTTTGATACACTTGAAAACCATAAAAAGAGGATGGTAGCCGGTGACGTAATTGGCTCGACCTGCCTTTAGAAGGCGGCCCCAAACTCCATCAGCCGCTCCGGTCGGTTTGTAATGAGTCAGCTTTAGACCCTCGAATGTATAGGTGCGCCACCCAAGCATGTTGGCCTTGAGTTCGTCCACTGTGTCCCATCCCAGGTCCTTTATGAGCCCGCCGATCTGCTGCCAGCATTCCCGGCGATACACCTTCGTGGCGCCTCGCACGTGGAAGGCTGGATCCCCGGCCGAACCTACGACCAGCCTTCCGTCCCTGTGTTCCCACACCAGGCCCCCACCCAAGCCCAGCTTTGGATCCTTTTCAAATACTTCAAAGCACCTCTCAAAATAATCGGCGGCAAAGCCGAGGTCCGCGTCCATCTTGGCAATGAAGTCCCAGGATTGATTCCGGACCAGCTCATATCCGTCGTAAAACGCTTCAATTACCCCGCCACCGGTTTTGCGGAAGCCCCGATTGCGCCGATGAATGACGGTGATCCAAGGGTACTTCCTGGCTGCCTCATCCGCGATTTGGCCGGTGGCATCCGTAGATCCGTCATCAATAACAACCCATTGTTTCGGGAGGATGGTCTGGTTTGCAAACGACTCAATCGTATGGTGAATGTTCGAGGCCTCATCCCGAACGGGGGTGACCACAACATACGTGATGGATTTGGTTAGCTTCATTGGAACACCTCTTGTCTTCCTCTTGTTATTTCTGAACTGTCACGCAGGCGCTATCGCCTGACCTGGGGAATCGGGCCATTCTATCTTTCGACTCAAACGACCAGCCGGATAAGTTGGAAGGCCTCGGCATACTTTTGCCAGACCAACAGGCCGCGGCTTTGCGCCAGACTACGGATCATTCCCTCCTTGGCGTAGTAGCGGTGTCCTTGTGTCTTGTAGCACGCCAAAGCGGCAAGCTTTTTCTCAAGGTGACCCTCGTTTATCACAACCAACGTCGAAAAGTTCATGGTCAGGTTATTCCACGGCACCTCGTAACCCAGGAGGGTCGCGGTCTTAAACGCGCGCAGCCCCTCCGCGGCTATGACCTGATGGTCTTGATGGATGTCATGAGAGCACGGAAGAAACACAAGGTCGGGACTGACCTCAGCCCGGATGCGAACGAGGTCCTCCAGGACTTCCTGGCGGTGATCCGGAAAGCGCCGGACCGGGTAGGACCGGATGATGAGATTCTTTGGCGGAATTCCAAGGGTACTCGTCGCCTGCCGCACTTCGTCGGCCAGCGCGTCCTTTTTGAAACCTTCAGGAACAGATTCTTCACAAATCGAGAATGCCACATAGAAAACTTCGGTCCCGTCCTCCAAAAATCGCGCGATGCTTCCCCCACAGCCAAATTCACCGTCGTCTGTGTGCGGTGCCAGGATCAGAGCACGTCTGGGTTTAAACTGGATGGCCACGTGGTCCATTCGCTCCAAGCTAACTCGCATACGCTTCCAACATGGCCGTCAAGCACCGTTCTCCCGCTCGCCCATCCCACAAGGGAGGAATCTTGCCCCTCCGGGAGGTCGCATTCAATCCCTCGGCCAGGTCGGAATGAAGTCGGTTTAGATCGGTTAATCTATTACTGCCAAGCGTGATGGTGACGGGCCGTTCGGTGTTCGGCCTCAACGTAAGACAGGGCGTTTGAAAGAACGTGGTCTCCTCCTGCAGACCCCCGGAATCGGTCAGAACCAGCCTGGCCTTCTCAGCCAGACAGAGAGAATCGTGATAACCTACGGGATCGATGATCTGGAATCGCGGACTGCTGGCCCCATCGATGTGAAACGCGGTCAGCATTTTCCGGGTCCGGGGATGCATAGGAAACACGACGGGGAGCGTGTTGGACAAGTTGCACAATTCCGCCATGATGGCTGACAAATTGGCCTGATTGTCCACGTTCGATGGCCGGTGGAGCGTCACATAAGCAAACTTCTTTTCAGCGACGCCCAGAGTTCCCAGAATGAGGCTTTCCCGCGATTGGGGCAGGTTGGCCATGACAGAGTCGATCATAACGTTGCCGACCAACCGTATTCGGCCTGCTGGAATCCCTTCTTTTTTCAGATTTTCATCCGCATCGGATGACGGAGTAAGAAGCAAATCAGCCACGGCATCGGTGACGATCCGGTTGATTTCCTCCGGCATGGTGCGGTCGAAACTGCGCAACCCGGCCTCGACGTGCGCCACCCTGATACCGCACTTGGCAGCGACCAGGGTACATGCCATGGTGGAGTTGACATCCCCAACCACCCCTACCCAATCCGGTTTGTAGTCAGTACAAACGGTTTCGAATTTGAGCATCACGTTGGCGGTCTGGATAGCATGTGTTTCCGACCCCACCTCGAGGTTGATATCCGGCTCTGGAATCCCCAGCTCACGGAAGAATACGGAGGACATTTGGGCGTCGTAATGCTGTCCCGTGTGAACAAGCCGGCATTCCAAATTTGGTGCCCCATTGTTACGGGCGGAATTGTAGTCCTCTGCCGCCTTGAGGAGGGGCGCCACTTTCATGAAATTGGGCCTCGCTCCTGCGACCATGAGCAGTTTCATTGTCACGTTCATGATTGCGAGGGAGGGGTTATGATAGACGGCGTGAGGGTGGCGCCGTTCATCAGGTCGCTGGCCAACGCCGTAGGCCTCTTTACCGAAGATTGCCGCGGAGATCGTCATGGCTCCTGATGCCTTTGCTCAAATCGGGCGGCAAGGGCTGATCTTCATGCAAGTCCAGGCAGCGAAGCTGCCCGTCGGGAGACTCCTGGTAACGAAGGCCGGATTCTGCGCACGTCATGATGCCCTTTTGACCGGGCTTCAAGGTATTTCCATGCCGGCCGATCCAGCCTTTCTGTCGGGCTGGATTTCCCATAACCAATGCGTAATCGGGCACGTCTTTGGTGACCACAGCACCCGCGGCGACAAAGGCGTAGCGACCGATGGTCACGCCACAGACAATCGTTGCATTGGCACCGATGGTGGCGCCGCGTTTGATGACGGTTCTCTCGTAAAGATGATGCCGGGTTATTTGAGAGCGCGGGTTGGTGACATTGGTGAGCACGCAGGACGGTCCGAGGAAAACATCATCTTCAATCAACAGACCGGAATAAATTGAAACATTGTTCTGAATTTTGACGTTGTTTCCAATGACTGTTTCCCCATCCACATTCACGTTTTGCCCCAAAACGCAACGTTCCCCGATTCTGGCCCCTTTCATGATGTGGCAGAAGTGCCAGATCTTTGTCCCCTTGCCGATAACAGCGCCCTCGTCCACGGCAGCCGTGGGATGCGCGTAAAACTCGTCGGAGGAGTCAACGATCGAAGACGGACCCACGGCTTCGCCGTCGGCGTCGAGGCTGCCCTGCGCGGCCTGAAGAACAGAGAGTACTCGCAGGCCTTCGCGCCCGTCCGTGCGCGGCCGTCGCCGCTGGGAACAGCATTCAATGAAGTGCCGGCATTCGTTCCTCAGCGGTTCGGACTCGGGCACGACCACCGGTTCAGCCTGCGTTTTATTCGCGGTCGGAATCTGGCCATTGGCCCAGGTAAGGTATTGGTGATAGATCACGAGTTTCCCCGCCCAGGGCTCCATGTCATCAAAGACCGCGATACCCGAAGAGCCGACGACGGTCAGCTTTTGTTCCTTAAAGGGATTAAGCCAGGTTACAAACACATGCGCGCGGATTCCACCGGCGAAGCGCATGGCGGTGAGAGTGGTATCCGCCACATCGTAGTTCAGGTAACTTCCGCCGGTGCAACGGACCTGCTCCGGAAGTTGGTCGCCCGCCAGGGAAAGGATGACGGAGATATCGTGGGGGGCAAAACTCCAAAGCGCGTTTTCCTCACGCCGAATTTTGCCCATATTCAGGCGGTTGGAGATAATGTAATGGAGCTTGCCCAAATCCCCTCGCACCAGACGCTCTCGCAGAGCCAACACACAGGGATGATACTGGAGCAGGTGGCCCACCATCAGGATCTGTTCTACCCGATCGGCGAGTTCGACCAGCTCGTTCGCCTCACTCAGGCTGGGGCAGAGCGGCTTCTCCACGAAGACGTCTTTGCCTGCCTCCAGAGCTGCCTTGGCCAGCGAATAGTGCATGGCTGCCGGGGCCGCGATCGCTACGGCGGTGATATCCTCCGCGGCCAGAGCATCTTCGAAATCCTCCCCCACGCGAACTCCCGGAGCGAATTGGCTGGCCGCTGCGCGCCCCGCTTCCGCCGGGTCGCATACCATCGCGAGGGCGCCCAGCTCATGAAAATTGCGAACCAGATTCTTGCCCCAGTAACCACAACCCAACACGGCTATTCTTGGATGCATCATAATTTCCCTTCAACTTCAGTTTCGGTTCTGTGCGCTGTTCATGGCCTTGATCACTTTCTCCTGGTCCTCCAGGGTTAAGAACGGGTGCATGGGAAGACTAAGGACTTCCCGTGAAGCTTTTTCGGATTCTGGAAAATCACCCCATCGATACCCCAGGCCCGCAAAGACAGGCTGCTCATGGAGGCACTTGGGATAATACACACCGGTAGGAACGCCCATCGCCTTGAGTCGCTCGCCGACCTTGTCGCGCTCAGGAACCCGGATAGTGTACTGGGCATACACGTGTGTCCTGCCGGGTGCAACGGACGGAACCACACAACGCGCTCCCAACGCGCTGGAGTAATGTGCTCCGATGCGCGCGCGCTCCTGCACCTCCCAGGCAAAATGCGGCAATTTGGCCAACAGGACCGATGCTTGAAGTGTATCGAACCGCCCGTTGGTGCCGAGGATGGGATGGTGATGGCGCTGGAGCCCACCGTGGGTGCGGATCTGTTTCATCTTCTCGGCGAGATTATCATCATTCGTGAACAATGCGCCGCCGTCTCCATAGCAGCCGAGCGGCTTCGCCGGGAAGAAACTCGTGCTGCCGATGACGGTGGCGCCGCAACTCCGACTCCCGTTTTGCGTCGCACCGAAACTCTGGGCGGCATCCTCGATCACGGGCAAGTTGTGCCTCGCGGCAATCTCGTTGATTCGGTTGTAATCAGGCATCTGACCGAACAGACTGATTGGAAGGAGCGCTTTCGTGCGAGGCGTGATGGCCGCCTCGATCCGATCCACGTTGATGTTATACGTGGCTGGTTCAATATCCACAAAGACGGGCCGTGCTCCCACCAACCCAACCACCTCGGCCGAGCTGATCCACGTAAAAGGAACGGTGATGACTTCGTCCCCCGGACCTACACCCAAGGCGCGCAGCGCGATCTCAAGGCTCGCCGTGCCGCTGGAAACGGTGATACAGTGCTTCACGCGGACATACTTCGCCAGCGCCTGCTCCAGTTCGCCAACCTCAGGTCCCATAATGAAGTGTCCATGGGTCAGCACACGCTGAATACGCTCATCGATTTCCGATTTGTAGCGCCGGTATTGTTCCTTGATGTCTATGAATTCCACGTGAGTCCTTTGGTCGTGAAGCGGTGGTCTGTGCACCAAATCCTGGCGGCCTGCTGTTCGGCGCGGATCTTCAAGGCAGCCGAGTGAATTGCGACAGAATTCAGGGGGAACCGGAACGACGTTCCCTGAGGAGAGCTCCCGGCTGTCACGATAGTCCCCGCAGGTACCTGATGTATTTTTCCTTCTGAGTACTCCAGACGAATTTGGGCCTCAGGGCCAGGGTCTTCTCGCGGTGCGCCTTCAACACGTCCGGATGTTCTACCAGATAATCGAGTAGCGTCGATAAGCTTTCGGGTTGTTCAGGTTTATAAAAGAAACAATCTCCTTCCTTGAAATAATGGCCGATAGCAGTATTGCGCACCGTGACCGGCGGGATGCCCATGGAGATGTATTCCAACAACTTCAGCGGGAGGATGTACTCCGTAATTTCCGAGATTTCCATCGGGACCAAACCAAGATTGAAAGTTGAAAGCTGTTGGGGAATCTGGCGCAGGGGGTAACAGCGATTCTCGAATTCCACAATGTCCCCCAGGGAAAGAGAGGAGATCATTTCCTTCAACCTGCCGCTAAAGTCACCGGAGCCAATGATTTTCATGAAGATTCTGTCGCGGTTGCGGACTTTGGACAGGGCGAGCATCAGATTGGATAGACCGTATCTTTCAAGGACAGATCCATGAAAGATCATCCGCAACGCTCCATTAATCACGTAATTCTCCTGCACGCGGAAGAGCTGCTCATCGGCGAAATTCGCAATCACTTCGATCGATTCAGGCCGCATTCCATGCTTCACCAGAATATGATCCTTAACGGGGTCGTGTACCGTGATGATGCCGTCCGCGAACGCGGCGCTTAAGCGTTCCTCCCAAAGCAGCAGTTTATAAAAGAAACTCTTTTTCCCGCTCTTGAACTTGGAGGCGAACGTTTCCGCCATTGGATCATGGATATCCAGCAGCACTTTTGCGCCCATCAACTTTGGAAGAAGCGCGCAGAAGACAAAAAAGTCCGGCATGTTGTTCACATGGACGGCAACATATCTCTTCCTGAGACAAAGAAAGGTGGTTTTGAACAAACACCTTATGAAAAACTCCAGATAAGACAGCACGTATCTGAATCGTCCGCTACCTTGATACCGGAATTGATTAACATTTACCAGCCGAACTCCCCGATATTCTTTAATATTTGGAATAACCGCGTCTCGAAGACCGATGACGTCCACCTCAAATCCGCCAGCTAAACCCGCCTCCGCTTCGCGGATCACCCGAGCATCCCCGGTATATTCCATGTAACCAATCATCAGGACAGACTTCACAGCCGTCATTGTTGCAGGCTGTGAGATGCTCCCGGCGTCAATTTTAGGACGCCGCGAGTCCTCCTCGTGTGAGTCAATAGCTTCCTGGTGCCCGGAGGTCGAAACGAACAAGGTCTGTTGCGGCTCCAGAACTGACGATTCCGCTCGAAGACTGCGCCGGGCCTCGCCGTCGAAGGCGTTCCGTGCAAACGTCGCCACTTCTTTCGGCAACACGTGCCAGATTGAGGCTCCGTATCGTTGGCGCGCGTACTGGAGAAATCGCTCATAATACTCTGCGGGGAAGTTTCGGGCAGTCGCTGGTTGACCTTCAAAGCGAAGGTAATCCGGATGGACATTCACCAAGGCCATCCCGCCGCGGTCGGCGACCCAGTCCAGCTTCTTCTTCCAGGTCTCGATAGTCTTTTCCCTGAACAGGAGAAAGAGAGTCGAATCCTGGGGTAGTGTGTAGGGCAATTCGATGTAGCCTGGCTTTGTCGAGGTTCCGGATTCTGCGTCCCGCGCCCCGCGTTCCAGATCGGGCGCGGGGACCCAGAAGGGAAAAATAGTGTCAACGCCGTCGGGTTGAGGCTCGAAAAAGTCGGTGTCGAACGTCGAGGCATCGTAGAGCACGTCCAGCTCCTGAAGCCACTCCAGATTATGGTGCATTAACCCTGATCGAAACCCAACCGCATTCCATTCCTTCAAATAGTGATTAATCCGCCGGGCGCACCTGCTAAAATCGGAGTGGGAATTGTAGAGCTTCCCGTCGTGCCTCAGATCGTGCACACCAACTTCAAATCCGTGCGCGGTGAGGAAATCGCGCAACTCCCTGGGAGTCGAATACTCTCCTTCAGGAATAAAATTAAACGAGGATTGAAATCCCAACCGCATTTCCAATTCCGCGAGCTGACGGCAATTGTCCAGTCCTTTTTGACCTTCAACATCGTGCGTAAGAACCAGGGCGAATTTCTTTCCCTCCGGCCAACCTGGCCAACCCGGCGGTGGCGGAGCCGCGCTTTGACTGATCGGCCAAACATCGCCGAACCTTTTCAGTTTTGCTTTCGCCACAAATCGGCGCAGGGCCATGCGCAAGCGCCATGGCAGAAAAGGTTTGATTTGGTAGTAAGCTCGAATGAAGGACATTTTGTGATCAACTGTTTCGATATCCAGGCTGGTGGGTTTGTAGCTGCGCCGTCAAGTCCGCTTGGCGTTCTCGAATATCATCATGAACCGCTTAAATTTGATGTGACCATCCCGACCTCGTTATGCCCAGTGCCCGTAGGCCACCGCACCTATCACCCGCGACAAGGGGATCGGCAAAAGACGAAACAGCCAATTGTACCAACCGATTGCATTGTCTCGTTCGCTCACGAAATCATTCCTGCGAAAATCGTATTTAAGATAATCGATCCTGTATTCCCGGGTTCCGAATCCAAGCTTGAAGCGGCGAAGGCCCTCGTTCCCCATCGATGTCCGACCGAACTGGAGCGAGGCAAAGCCATTCCTGGCATACCAACGAATGGCCTCCCATAATAGTAGGTTGTTGGGGCGCACGTGGAGGAACGCCGGATCGGAAGCGCCAAACTTGAAAACGGCCCTCTTACCGAGGTGGAAGAAAATCGCAGCGGCGACGGGCTTTTCCCCGTCGTACGCCACGCCGACAAAACCCATCTTCCGGGATAAAACACTTCGGTGAATGTTGTCGAAAAACGAAATTGGTTGCGGCGGCAATCCATGCTTTTGCCGGGTCTTGCAGTGGAGCAGGTAAAAAATCCGCACCGACTCAATGGCGTCCGAGATCTCAACCCGCAATCTGGCAGCCTCGGCCTTTCTAACCGCCCGTCGCAAGCTGCTGGCAAAGCGGGACATGATTTGTTCCTCGCGGTTCGACAGCTCCAGCATGTGGCCGTAGAAAGAAACTGAGGGCGACGTCCCGGCAGGGAGGTGCCTGACACCCCGAAACTCGAGCGTCTTCCAACCCTGCTTGCGCCCGAAGCCGATGGCCTCCGTGATGACCTCCGACTCCGGCAGGCTC
>QHPA01000117.1 GCA_003218935.1 Verrucomicrobiota bacterium | reverse complement strand
CGCCGGAAATTGCTGCTGCGCCAGGCGCGGTGACATTAATCACGTTTGTGCCGGTGTTGAGCACACCACTGGCCAGAGTCAAGGTGCCGTACACGCTCATGGTGACGCCCAAAGTCACGCCGGCGCTGTTGTTGATGGTCAGATTCTGGATGAAAACAGGGAAGCCAGTCAGGCCGACGCCGACGAATTGAGGGACGGCGCCGTTGAGCACGTAGGTGGCAGCGGCGGTGAAAGAGCGATTCGTCGTCTGGATGTTGCCAGACGCGCCTGACAGCCCGACGCAATTCGGATCACCGAGGCCCAGCGTGCCGCCGGAACTCAGAGTGAACGTGCCAGCGCCGCTGATCACGTTGGTCCCACAATTGAGCGTGGCGTTGTTGCTCACGGTAAAATTCTGGCCGGTGCTGACGGAGAGGCCGTTGTTCAACGTCAGCGACGCGCCGGCGTTGACGGTGAAGCTCATGTTCGCGGTGTTGATGGCGCCCGCGGATTGCGTGAACGTTTTGTTGGCCCCGGTGAAATTGAGCGCGAGTCCGCCCGCGCCGGAACACAGAAACGCGCCCCCCGTTTCATTATAGGAGCCGCCCAGGTTGATGGTGGCGGCGGTCGTGCCGTTATTCGAGTCAAGTGTGCCGCCCTGAACATTCAGGTTACCACCAATGGTCAGATTCAGCGTGGTCCCGTCGCCGTTTTGCCGGGCCATCAGCGTGCCGCTCCCTGTGCTGAGCACGGTGAAGTCACCATTCACGGTGGCAATGTTTCCATGCAAAGTGATCGTTCCCGTCTGTCCCGGACAGTTCCACGTGAAATTGTAAAAGTTTTGGGCCAATCCTCCGGGCGGGGAATTGGCGGTGTTGTAGGTCGTGTAACCTGTGATTTCGCAAGTCGAACCGGCGTTCCACGTCGCCGTTGGAATCGTGCCGGCGCTGGTTGTGTAAGTGTGTTGATATTTTCCACCCGAGGCGAAGGTCAGGGTGCCGGTGGTGTTGACGGTGCCTGAATTCTGCAAAATGCCGCCCGACTCGACCACAGCCGCTGCGCCTGCGTTGATCGTCAATGTGCCAGCGACATTCACCGTGCCGAACACGTCCAGGTCTGTGCCCGCCCCGTTGGCCAGGGTCAGGATGAACGCGCTGTTAACGGTGATTTGGCCGCCGGACTGAACGATGACCTGATCCGCAGTGACACTGGCAGTCACGGTCACGATGTGTCCGGCACGAATCGTGATCTGGCCATCCAAACTGGTGGGTGTTGCCACAACCGCAACCCAGCTCGCCCCATTGAATCGTTCCCAAGTGTTGGTGCTGCTCCAGTTGCCGCTCTGTTTTGAACGGTAATCCCCGGCCGCCTGACCCCAAGCGGTGCCTCCGCCGACAAGTCCGAAGAGGACGACGGCGCAGAAGACTTGCGCCAACTGAAGCGGAAACAACGCGCGAAAGGCGACGCGTATCAGTTGACGGTTTGTCCAGTTTCTCATGTTGAGAAATAGGACATAGCACGCGTGCTGCCAGTTTTAAGACTGGGAATGTCCGAGAATGAGCCACTATCATAAGTGTTTGTAACCTCTGCGCTTATGGAGCGCGTCGTTTCTTATCTCGTCCAGCAAATTTCATTCTCGAAGACCGGGTAATCCGCACGTCGGTGGTCAAGAACAGACAGGGGTCTATAGTTGAGAATCAGAGAAGCGAGAGAGCCGCGGAAAAAGGAGGCGTGGTGGCAAAGCATCAGGAGAAGGCGCGATACTCTCCTTGGACGCTCCCTTCGACTTCCATCAATCGTATTTTAAGCCACGAACTTCTTCGCCACCATCGTGGCGTTGTGCCCGCCGAAGCCGAACGAGTTGTTCAACACCGCGCTGACGGTCGCCTCCCGCGCTGTGTTTGGGACGTAATCCAGATCGCACTCAGGGTCGGGATGTTCGTAGTTGATGGTCGGTGGGACGACATTGGTTTGGATTGCTTTGGCGCAGATCGCCATTTCCACCGCGCCCGACGCACCGAGCATGTGCCCGGTCGCGCCCTTGGTGGAACTGACGGCGATCCGCCTGGCGTGAGCGCCGAAGACGTTCTTGATCGCCTGCGTTTCGCAAATGTCGCCCTGTGGCGTGGAAGTGCCGTGGGCGTTGATGTAGGAAATATCTCCGGGGCGCAGCCCGGCGGAGCGCAAAGCCGCTTTCATGCATCGGGCCGCGCCTTCGCCTTCGGGCGCGGGGGCGGTCATGTGATTGGCATCGGCCGTGTTGCCATAGCCGATCATTTCGCAGTAAATTCTCGCGCCGCGCGCCCGAGCGTGTTCAAGGTCTTCCATCACGATGACGCCCGCGCCCTCCCCCATCACGAAGCCGTCGCGCTCGGCGTCGAACGGACGGGAAGCGCGTTGCGGATCGTCGTTGCGCGTGCTCATGGCCTTCATCGCGCAGAAGCCCCCAATGCCCATCGGCACGATGGTGGCCTCCGTTCCACCGGCGAACATGACTTTGGCGTCGCCCATTTTGATCGTGCGCCAGGCTTCGCCAATCGCGTGGGTGGACGTGGCGCAGGCGGAGCACGTGGCCAGATTCGGTCCCCGCAGCTTGTACAACATGGAAAAAAGTCCCGAGGCCATGTTCAAGATGAGCATGGGGATGAGGAACGGCGAAAGGCGTCCCGGCCCTTTGCTCAACAGGATTTTGTGCTGTTCCTCAACGGTGTACAGTCCGCCGATGCCGGAGCCAATGAACACACCGGTTTCATCGCGGTCCAGTTTGTCGAGGTCCAGGCCCGCGTCCTGCAACGCCTGGTAGCCGGCGTAAACGCCGAACTGCGCGAAGCGGTCGGTGCGCCGGATTTCCTTGGGCGAAGGAAAAGCAGGAGCAGGATCAAAATTTTTCACTTCGGCGGCAATCTGACAATCGTACTTGGAGACGTCGAACGCAGTGATTTTATCAATGCCGCAGCGACCAGCGATGAGGTTGTTCCAGAACGTGTCAAAGTCCAGGCCGAGCGCTGATACGACGCCCAGTCCGGTCACCACCACCCGCCGTTCTGTCGAATTGCCGGTCATTAAAGAAACGGGGCAGCTCGCGCTGAAACCAGCGGCCGCTGCCCCGGAGAATCCGTCTTCCTGTTATTTCTGTTTTTCCTCGATGTATTTGATCACATCGCCCACGCTTTGCAGCTTTTCCGCTTCTTCATCGGGGATTTCCTGGCCAAATTCCTCTTCCAGGGCCATGACGAGCTCAACGGTGTCGAGGGAATCTGCTCCCAGGTCCTCAATGAACTTCGCCTCGGGTGTCACCTGGTCCGGGTTCACACCGAGTTGCTCGGTGATGATCGCCTTCACTCTCTGTTCGATTGTTTTTTCAGCAGCCATGAGGTTCTCCGTTTTGATTTGATGATGTGTGTCTAAGCGACGCTCCGAAAGGCGTCAAGCCCTGAATGGCAAAAAGGTCCCTGCGGCTCCAGCGCTTTGCCTGACAAAAAACATGCTTTTCATTCGACCTAGTCTTCTCTATCGGCGTGAATAGCCGCCGTCCAGTCGATTTTACATCACCATCCCGCCGTCCACTGTGATCACTTGCCCGGTGATATAGCGGGCCGCGGGACTGGCCAGAAACAACGCCGCATTCGCGATATCGTTCGGTTGTCCAAAGGCATTCAAAGGAATTTTCTGCAACAACTCCCGGCGGACTTCCTCGCTTAGCGCCGCCGTCATGTCCGTCTCAACGAACCCCGGGGCCAGCGCGTTCACCGTGATGCCGCGCGAGGCCAGTTCGCGAGCGACGGACTTGGTAAACCCGAGCAGCGCGGCTTTGCTCGCCGCGTAGTTGCACTGGCCGGCATTGCCGATCAAGCCGGTGATGGAAGAGACGTTGATGACGCAGCCGGAACGCTGCTTGATGAACGCCCGCGCAAACGCCTTGGTGAACAAAAACGCCCCTTTCAAATTCGTGTCGAGGACCGTGTCCCAGTCTTGCTCGCTCATCCGCACCAGCAAGCCGTCGCGCGTGATGCCGATGTTGTTGACCAGAATGTCCACGCGACCGGTTTCCGCCAAAATCTTCTCCCCAGCTTCCGCAACGGCCCTGGATTCAGCGACGTCCACGGCGTGCGCCCAGGCCCTGCGTCCCAAAGCACGCACTTCGTTGGCGACCTTCCCGGAGTTTTCCGCCGTGCGTCAGACGCAGACGACGTCCGCTCCTTCGGCGGCAAATTTCAACGCAATGGCGCGCCCGATGCCGCGACCGGCGCCAGTCACGACCGCGATCTGATTGGCGAGTTGGCTCATCGCTGCGGTTCTTTAACCACGGATGAACACGAATGAACACGAAAATTTTCGTCGCCGTTCTATCCGTGGTTAAATGGCCTTCGCCGTCGCCTCCAGGCTCGACTCGTCGGTCACGTTGAACAGCTGCGCGTTCTTGTCGATTCGTTTCATAAAACCGCTCAACGCTTTGCCCGGGCCCAATTCGATGAAACGCATGAACCCTTCCGCCAACAAGTAACGCATGGACTCTTCCCATCGCACCGAGGACGTCACTTGCCGCACCAGCAGGGATTGAATGTCGGCGACGGCGCTGTGTGGTTTGGCGGTGACATTGGAAATCACGGTCACCGTTGGTGACTGCAGCCGCACCGCTGCCAACGCCGCCTGCAGTTTCGGCTGTGCGCTGGCCATCAGCGCCGAGTGATATCCGCCGGCCACGGTCAGGGGCAGCGCCTTCTTCGCGCCTTTGGCCCTGGCCAGTTCGCAAGCCTGGGTGATTTTCTCCGACTCGCCCGAGACCACGATCTGGCCCGGACAATTCAGATTGGCCAGTTCAACTCCTGCTTGCGCGCATACTTCGCGGATGGACGTTTCGTCAAGGCCGATGATGGCCGCCATGCCGCCCCTCGTGACTTCGCACGCCTCTTGCATGAAGCGCCCGCGTTGGCGCACCAGCTTCAGTCCATCTTCAAAATCCAACGCGCCCGCGGCCGTCAGCGCCGTGAATTCGCCGAGCGACAATCCCGCCGCCGCCTCGAACCTCAGCGACGGCACGCGCTCCTTCAACAATTGGAAGGCGACCCAGCTCACCAGATAAATTCCGGGCTGGGCATTTTCAGTCTTCGTCAACTCCGGCTCCGGTCCTTTGAAACAGATACCCGCCAGATCGTAGCCCAACGCGGCGTTGGCCCGATCGAACAACGCCCGCGCGGTTGGAAACTTGTCCGCCAGATCCTTTCCGAAAAATTCAACCCTGGATGGACTCAGCGCGGTGGAGCCGCAACCATGGCGGAGCGCGCTCGTCCCCGTTCGTAGGTGTTAGCGGCGTAGCGGCCTCTCGCCTGCCGTAGAGCCGGCATACTGCCCGGCGGAACCACCTCATGCATACTCCAAATCGTCGCGTTTCCGATTTCAGGGACGGTCTGGCCGCGGGCAACGGAACAACGTTGGCCGGGTGTCGTTTGGATAGCGTTCACGCCCCAACCCGTTGTTGTCCGTCACCAGCCAGAAGGCGCTTGCGTCAACGGCCAGCCCTTCCATCACGCCTACAAACGGGAGACGGCGGCGATATATGTTTTCAGGAGCAAACTCCACCACGCGGAAGTCGTACTCTGCCAGGACCCGGTGTGAGCGGGGATCAATCCGCAGGATGACATGGTCTTCGCGCATCAATACATACAGTTCGTCGCGAAACCAGCAAAGATCGGAGTAGTGCGGCCCCCAGAAAGACACCACACTTGACCGCACCTCGAAATCGTCGGTCACTTTCAGCGTCTTGAGATCAACCACGATGATCCGCCCCAGCTCGCGTTCGTTGGCCACATAAAGCCTGCCGCCGCCGATGGCGATGCCTTCGAACGACGCGTTGCGGTCGGTCGAACTGAAATATTTTTGCACCGGCGACCAATCAATGTTCAGGCGCTCCACCCGGCGCGAGCGCGGGTCCCAACGCAGAATCCAACGGTTTTCCTCTTCGCAAACGTAGATGCGTCCCAGCCCGTCCTCCGTTACGCCCTCGCAGTCGTAGCGTCCGGTCTTTTGCTCGGCGAACGACGCGAGTTGTTCCGGAGTGAAGCAGTCGGCCAGTTTCACCAGATCAGCGGCGGGCGTGTTTGGGATGAATTCAATGCGGTAAACGGACGCGCCGCGGTCGCTCACTGTCAGCAATTCACCGTCGGGCGCGAGAAAGAGTCCTGAGGCGTCGAAGCGCTCGACGTTCGGCGAATTCAATTGCCAGGTCTGGGTCGCCTCCAGCGCGTAATGGGGCCACGGCGCTGATTTGAGCCGCGGCGTTTTCGCGCAGCCGGCCAGCAATGCCGCGATGAGCGCAGAGCCAACAACGAAAAAAGTCCGCATTCGGGTTTTGTATCAAAAGAATCCGCGCTGACAAGATTGTGCGCATCCGCAGAAGATTTAATTGAGACCACGCCAGGAGTTAGGAGGAACCCACGCGGCTTATCACCCTCGGCGGAAGCACGCAGTACCGCCTATAAAACCGGTTTCGCTTGTTTCTTGATGCCGACCGAGGCGACGGCTATTGTTACGGGCGCGTGGTTGTGGGCAAAGCGCGTTCACCCCGCGCAAGAACGTTGAGCATGTCGTCGTCCAACCGCGGGCGGCACAACGGCTCCGGGAAGTTTAGTTATGACGACCTACTACATTGCTTGCGACCTGGGCGCGGAAAGCGGCCGCGTGATCCTGGGAACTCTCAACAACGGAAAGCTCCTGCTGAGCGATCTTCACCGTTTCAACAACCAGTCCGTCAAGGACAAGGACTCGCTCTACTGGGACATCCCTCAACTCTTCCAGGAGGTCCTGATCGGCCTGCGCAAAGTCGCCGAGCGCGAGGACCCCGTCGCCAGTGTCAGTTGCGATTCCTGGGGGGTGGACTACATGCTCTTCGGGGCAGACGGCTCGCTGATCACGCCAACCTACCATTATCGCGACCCGCGTTCCCGCGCCGGCATGAAGGAAGTACTGGCCAAAGTTCCGTGGGAAACCATTTACGCCGAGACGGGCATCCAAAAAATGCCGATCAACACCTTGTTCCAGTTGGGCGCGGAAAAGCCCAAGCGGATCGGCAAAGCCCACCAATTGCTGTCTGTGGCGGACGGGTTTAATTATCTCCTCTCGGGTGTTGCCAAATTCGAAATCACGATGGCCAGCACGACGCAGCTTTACAACCCCATCACAAAAAACTGGTCGGACAAATTGATTCAGACCTTGCGGCTGCCGCCCAAACTCCTTCCGCAAGTTGTCCCGTCTGGAACCGTGCTGGGCCCGTTGCGTTCCGACATTGCCCAGCAAACCAATTTGGAGGACGTGCAGGTCGTTGCCTCCTGTTCGCACGACACTGCCGCCGCCGTGGCCGGCCTGCCCGCCGCTGGTCAGAATTGGGCCTTCTTGAGTTCCGGCACCTGGTCGTTGATGGGCGTCGAACTGCCCGAACCGATCATTAACGACGCGAGCAGGGAATTGAACTTCACGAACGAAATCGGCTACGGCAATTCTGTGCGACTCCTCAAAAACATCGCCGGTCTCTGGATCGTTCAGGAATGCCGCCGTTATTGGGCCGAAAAGGAACAGGATCTGGACTATGAGGTCATGACGCACCTCGCTGCGTCGTCCCCGCCCTTCGAATCGTTGATCAACCCGGACGATCCACGCTTTTTGGAACCGGGCGACATGCCTGCCAAGATACAGGCGTTTTGCAAAGAGACCCGCCAAACCGTGCCGCGGAAACCCGGCCCCACCGTTCGCTGCGTCCTGGAGAGCCTCGCGCTGCTCTACCGCAAAACGTTGCGCGACATCGAGAAAATCACCGGCCGGAAAATCGAGCGCCTACACATCGTCGGCGGCGGAACCAGGAACAGTTTGCTGAACCACTTTACCGCCAACGCGCTCCAGATTCCGGTCGATATCGGCCCGACTGAAGCCACGGCGGCCGGCAACGTCCTCGTGCAAGCGATGGCGCTGGGACACGTGCCTTCGCTCGAACAGGCGCGCAAAATCGTTCGCGATTCGTTCAACACGGAGATCATCCAGCCGCACGCCGCCGCGTGGAACTCGGCTTATGAACGCCTGGAGAAATTGTTCGGCAACGGCTGACCGCTGATAGGCCGTTCAACAGCGTCGCTTCTTGTAGCAGCCGAGGTAACGAGGCTCAATTTTCTTCGGAAACAAAGGCTTGTTCAGAGCCTCCTCACGTCGGCTGCTACTTTTTTAAAGGACCGCTACGGGTGGTGACAGGTTTGGCCCGCGGCATAACTGTACGCAACAATCGCGCCTGCCACGGCGCCAACGACTAAAACCACGACAATCACATCGCCCGTCGTCGCCAACGGCGTCAGCAGCGCGCGCCGGAATTCACTGCTCCGGTCCACATAAACCGGCAAGGCATAAGGGCCGAGGTCGGTCCCGAACCAGGTCAACGTGAATTCCTGATTGTCCACGGTAATTCTCGCGAATATGACTTCTCCCACTGGCGCGTTTGTCTTCCCGGCTTCGGCAACCGGAACCAATTTCAATTCCAAAACCTTTTCTGCACTGATGAATTTCGGCCGCTTGCGGTCCTCCAGCCGGCGAACGTTCGGTTTGAAGAAAAATGCTCGCCGACGAATGGAATCATTTCTCTCGCGCAACTCGTCATACGTCACGAGCACGTCCTTGCTGTCGGGAGTGCGATACAATTTTAGATTCGGTTTTGGCGCGGGCAGGCAGTGGTTGAGTCCGCCGGCATCCCAGAGCCGTCCGGTCAACGTGGAATCACGCATTGTGTCGCACCCGCTCGCTAGCGGCATCAGGGTAACAACCAGCAGACAGCCAATGAATTGCCGCGACCGGTCAGGCTCGCTGATGTTTCTCATGTCGCCTCTGGGCCATACCATCCCGTTCGGGCTGGCGGGGAGAGATCGGCGCAGCTTACCCCGAACGGTGTTGTAATTCCACACCGAGTTTCTTGAACTGATCGACCAACGCCAGTTCGTCCTTCTTCTCCTGGTCGGTTCGTGGCGTGGGCAACCGGATCCGTTCGAGGGACGTTCTGTGTTCGGCAACCCAGTCTTTCCCCTCCGGAATCCGCTCCAACGACCGCGCGATCTGCAACAGGTCCCTGCAAGCGATGTCCACGTAGTCGTGCTTCAACATGATTTCCAGACGGGGGAAATTGTTGCCGAAATCCCGGAAACTCCTTGCCCCAACCCTCAGCGGGTTTGAGGCACAACGGATGGACAAACAGGAAAACGAAGAAGCCGGAGAAGAAGGAAAAAACCAGCGGCACAATCGGCCAGTACGGTTCTTCAAGGATGAACGTTTGATCGTAATTTCGCCCCATGGCTGCGGTGAAAACCAGAATCATCCCCGCCCACAAACTCGACCGGTTACCGGCGACCGCGCGTATGGCTTGGTCGTTTCCCAGTTGGTAACGGAGGATCGTCTTGAAGGTCACGCGAGGTGTTTACCTTGTCGAACTGAACACGCGTCTCGTTTCCATAGATTTTTTCTGGCGTGGCCACGCAGCCGCTCT